>JBDHQG010000195.1:0-7468 GCA_039806925.1 Limisphaerales bacterium | reverse complement strand
GATTGAGGAAGAAACGCAGACACGAATTACACGAATGTTCACGAATTCAAAGCCTCTCCTTCGTGTCAATTGGTGAAATTCGTGTCTCTCATCCGTGTTTATCTGTGTCCATCCGTGGTTAAAATAAAAACCCGCGAGCCGTTTCCGGACTCGCGGGCGTTGCAAAGATTTCTTCGCCGTTGGGCTGACCGAATCAGTCGAAGGCGTGGCCGGCGCAGCAGAGGACGTTCTTCACCTTGTGACGGACGAGATCCTTCACCATCTGGCGGGCCGGGCCGAGATACTTGCGCGGATCGAATTCGCCCGGCTTCTCGACGAACACCTTGCGGATGCCGGCGGTCATCGCCATGCGGAGGTCGGTGTCGATGTTGACCTTGGTGCAGCCCACGCGGCGCGCGACTTCGATGTCGGCTTCGGGCACGCCCTTGCTGTCCGGCATGTGGCCGCCGTACTTGTTGATCTGCTCGGCGAGATACGGAGGAACGCTGGAGGCGCCGTGCAGCACGAGCGGATAATCGCCGAGATTGGCGTCCATGAGCGCCTTCTTGATGAGCTTGAGGCGTTCGAGATCGAGATGTTGTTCGCCCTTGAACTTGTAGGCGCCGTGGCTGTTGCCGATGGCGATGGCGAGGGAGTCGCAGCCGGTTTCCTTGACGAATTTGACGGCTTCCTCGGGGTTGGTGTAGTGGCCGCTGGTGGAGTGCGCGCCGCCCTCTTCGCCTTCGTCGAACTGCGCGCCGACGAGGTGGCCGAGCTCGGATTCCACGGAGCAGTTATGCTTGTGGGCGTATTCGACGACCTTGCGGGTGATCTCGGCGTTCTTCTCGAAGGGCTCGTGCGAGGCATCGATCATCACGCTGGTGAAGCCTTCATCAATGCACTCCTTGCACAGCTCAAACGTGTCGCCGTGATCGAGGTGGACGGCTATCGGGATGTTGCTCAGGCTGACGGCGGCTTCGATGAGCTTCTTGAGGTAAACCGGGTTGGCGTAGGAGCGCGCGCCTTTGGAAATCTGGAGGATGAGCGGGGCTTTTTCCTCTTCGCAGGCTTCAACGATGGCCTGGATCAGTTCCATGTTGTTGACGTTGAAAGCACCGAGGGCGTATTTGCCTTTGAGCGCCTTCGCGAAGAGGTCTCTGGTATGAGTCAGTGGCATATATCTTAATTTCTGGGTCACAAGCCTGCGATGCACCCGCAAGCAAGGGGCGATATTAGAAAGCGAACCCGAAAAGGAAACAAAAATTCCGTGGCAAAAGGGTCATCAAAACCGCGCGAATGAAACGGTTTTTTCCAGTTTGAACTCAACCACTGAAACCAAGGGTGGAATTGCGTGGATACCTTGAACTGCTGGGACAAGTCCCAGCTTTTCCTGCACGGTGGGAACTGACGGAACCGTTCGAGATATTGGCGGTGCAGCCAAAGCGGCGGCGTGCCGCCGCAGTCCACAGGGAGCGCCTCTTCGACTCATGTACCCGATGTGCTCCAGCTCACACCAGAGCCTGAAGCTCCCGATGATTGACTTTGCCGGTGCCCAGCTTCGGAATGTCCCGGATGAATTTCACCTCGCGCGGCACGCAGAGATTCGGGAGTCCCTTCGCGCGAATCACCGCGCGAACCTCGTCGAGCTGGAGCCGCGCATCGTTGGCCACCGCGATGAGAATCTCGCCCTTGTCCGCGTCCGGCTTGCTCACGACGGCGACCTGGAAACGCAGTCCATACTGCGGGAACGCTCCCGCCAGCGCCTCCTCCACCGCGGTGAGGCTCACCATCTCGCCGCTGATCTTCGCGAAGCGTTTCAGGCGTCCGAGGATGTGGACAAAACCATCGTCGTCCACCTTCGCGATGTCGCCGGTGTCATACCAGCCGCCCAGCTGCTGGAACGCCGCGTTTGCCTCCGGGTTCAGGTAGCCGCGCATCACGTTCGGACCGCGCACGAAGAGTCGGCCGCCTTCCGCCACGCCATCGACCGGCTCCAGCTTGTATTCGATCCCCGGCAGGAACATGCCCGCCGTGCCGTGCTTCGGTCGCAACGGCGTGTTCCCGCTGATGAGCGGGCTGCACTCCGTCGCGCCGTAGCCTTCCAGCACGCGCACGCCGAATTTTTGCGCCCAGGTCGCGGAGGTGGCCTCCTGGATTTTCTCCGCTCCCGCGAACATATAGCGCAGGCTCCGCCAGTCGAGCGCGTGCGCCTTGCGCGCGTAGCCGTTCAGGAACGTTCCCGTTCCCAGCATGATGGTCGCGTCCTTGTGATAAAACGCCGTCGGCACCACACGATAATGCAGCGGCGACGGATAGAGCATCACGTAGCAGCCGCGCACCAGCGGCAGCAGCGTGCCGATCGTCAGGCCGAAGCTGTGGAAGATCGGCAGCGCATTGAAGAACCGGTCCCAGTCCTGCAAATCGCACACCGCGAGCATCTGCCGGATGTTCGCGAGAATGTTGCGGTGCGTCAGCTCGACGCCTTTCGGCACGCCCTCCGATCCGCTCGTGAACAGAATCGCCGCCGTGTCCTCCGGCGCGATCAGCGTCTTGAGAATCGTGTCCGAATCGAACCGCACCCGAATCAACGCGCGCAGCTTGTCGCGCCCGGAAATCTTCGTGCGCAAATCCTCGAGATAAAGCAGCTCCACGCCCGCCGCGACAAGCTGATCCAGCTTCAGCTTCGCCTTCTCCACGAACGCCCGTGACGTAATCACCTGCTTCAGCCCGGCGAGCTGGCAGCACGCGACCATCACCGCCGCGCCGGTCGAGTAGTTGAGCAACGCGGGGATTTTCCCAAGCGTCCACAACCCGAGCAGCGTGACCGGCGTGCCGTTCACGTTCGGCAACAGCACGCCCACGCGGCGTTGTTCCGGCGCGATGTGGCGCTCGAACTGTTCCCCGAGCAAACACGCGCCCATCAACAGCCGGCGATACGTCAGCGCCGCCGAGATGTCTTCGAGCACGACATGCTTGGGCTTGGTCCGCGCCGTGGCGAGGACCGCTTCCGGCACCGTGGCCGGGCCGAACTTCATCTCCGTCTCGAAGTTCTGGAGAATCATTTTGTCGCGCAGCCAGTTCGTCAAAATGGTGCGCGACTGCGTCGTGGAGAGATGCACCAGATGCGGCGGCGTCAGCACGTCGCTGAAATGCGCCGTCACGACTGGAAAGCAGCGCTTGCGATCCTTGTTCGGCGAGAACGGCAGCCGGTGCGCGCCGCGCAGGAAGCAGGTGATGACCTTCGCGTTGGTCTTGTGCAGGAGAAAGCCCGTTCCATCGAACAGCTTCATCAAACAGCCCGTGCGCGACAGCCGCCCTTCCGCGAAGAGCACGAGCCGGCCGTTCTTTTGCAAATACTCCGCCATCCGTTTCGCGGCGTAGGGCGAGGAGGTGTCCACCGGAAAGCTCCGGTCGTTGATCATGATCTTCCGGTGCAGCCAGCTCGTCTCCGCCGATGTGCTGGAAACCACGAAGCGCCAGTCGTCATCGAGCGTGACGACGAGGAACAGCCAGTCGATCCACGACGTGTGATTGGGAACGAGCAGCACCGGCCCGGGCGTCTTCAGCGCGTCGACGTTGTGGGCGCGAAAGTCGAAGAGCACCTCCAGAAGCCAGCGAAAGAAGCGTTTAATCATGGTGCCAGGTCGATGTCGGTCATCACCACGCAGACATCGGACGCGCCTCTTTGTGCTTGAGAACAGACGATTCTGGCAAGCCCTGACCGAAGATCGGTCAACTGACCATGCGTCGAATCACCTCCGGCTCCACCACACCCGTGAGCTTTTGATTCAGCCCGCCGTAAAAATAAGTGAGCTTGTTGTGGTCGAGACCCATGAGGTGAAGCATCGTCGCGTGCAGGTCGCGGATGTGATGCTTGTCCACCGCGGCTTCGTGACCGAGTTCGTCCGTCTCGCCGTAGCTGCCGGGTTTCACGCCGCCGCCAGCCAGCCAGTAGGTGAAGCCTTTCGGATTATGATCGCGTCCGTCGCCCGCGCCCTGCACCAGCGCCTGGCGACCGAACTCGCCGCCCCAAACGACGAGCGTTTCGTCGAGCAGGCCGCGTTGTTCGAGATCGCGGAGCAGCGCAGTGATCGGCTTGTCGATCTCCGGACCGTGAATCTTCAGGTTCTCCTCCACGCCATTGTGCGCGTCCCAGTTCTGCTGCTGATGCCCGCCACCGTGATAAATCTGCACAAAGCGCACGCCGCGCTCGACGAGCCGGCGGGCGACGAGACACTGGCGTCCGAACGGCGCCGGCCCGAGCGCGATGGGATGATCGTTCTTCGGATCGTTCAGGCCGTACATCTCCTTCGTCGCTTCGGATTCGCTGGTCAGGTCGAGCGCTTCGGGCGCGGTCGTCTGAAGCTGGAAGGCGAGTTCGTAGTTCGCGATGCGCGCCTGCAACTCCGAGTAGCCCGGACGCTTCGCGAGATGCTCGGCGTTCAACGCGTTCGCGGTGGAAATCAAATCGCGCTGCATGGGCGCGGTCAGGCCCGAGGCGGAATCGAGATTCAGAATCGGCTGACCGCTCGCGCGGAAGACCGTGCCCTGATACGCCGCCGGCATGAAGCCGCTCGACCAGTTCGCGGCGCCGCTGATCGGACCGCCGCGCGGATCGAGCATCACGACGTAGCCGGGCAGATTCTGGTTCATCGTCCCGAGCCCGTAGCTGAGCCACGAGCCCATCGAGGGGTAGCCCTGGATGATGCGGCCGCTATTCATCTGCAACATGGCCGAGCCGTGCGCGAAGCTGTCCGAGTAAAGCGACTTGATGACCGCGAGCTTGTCCATCTGCGTCGCGAGATGCGGCAACGCGTCCGAGCACCACTGGCCGGACTGGCCGTGTTGTTTAAAGGCGCGCTTCGAGCCGAGCAGTTTGCCCGCAGAGACATTGCGGCGGCGCTGTTCGAGGTTCGCGGTCTGGCCGTGACGCTTTTGCAGCTCGGGCTTGTAGTCGAACAAGTCCATCTGCGACGGCCCGCCATACATGAAGAGGAAGATGCAGGACTTGGCGCGCTTCGGCAGATGCGCGATCTGCGGCGCAGCGGAACCAACGCCCAGCGTCGCCGCCATCGCCTTCGAGCCGAAGAAACCGTCCTGATCCAGCAACGCCGTCAGCGCCAAGCCGGTGAAGCCCGCGCCCATCTGCCAGAGGAATTCCCGGCGCGTGCCGGTGCAGAGGCTTTGGTTTGGGCGGCGGAGATTCACAGATTAATCGACGTACACGACCTCGTTCAAATTCAGCAGCAATAGGCAGAGCGCCTCGCGGGCCCGGCGATCGGGCGACGGGAGTTGTTTGTCGCGAATGGCGATTGGAGCGACGCCATCCGGCTTCAGCACCAGATCATCCACGCTCAATGCCGCGCCCCACGAACGCACGCCCACCTGACCGGCAGTGAGAAGCGGCTTCGGCTCGGTGAAGTCGAGCGCGGGCTTTGCGCCGTCGCCGAACCACACGCGGATACGCGCGCCTTCGGATTCGATCTTCAACGGCACGCTCTGGCCGGTGGGAACTTCTGCCGCCGCTTGTGCGAGGATGGTAGCTTCGCCAGAGAGTCGTCGCAGGCTCAAGCGTTGTTCGCGGGGTTCAAACGTGACCTCGTAACCGCGCGCCTCGTTGTCTTTGGTCGTCGCACGGAAGAGCACGCCGGCGGATTCGTTTGCGGTGTGCAGAAAGAGATTGGCTGTCACCACGCCGTTCGAGAATCCAGGCGCGGCGGCGAGCGCGAACGGACCCTGATCGCGCTCGACGGTGCGGATGCTTTCGTAAGGACCAGACCAGCGACCGCGGTGATAGCTCCAACCGTTCGTCGGGCCGATCAAGAAATGCTCCGGCTTGAGCGCATCCATGTAACTCACCGAAAGCGAGGTTGGTACGTCAGGTCGAAAGGTCATTCGTGTGCGCAGGCCGGCGAACTCGCGTTCCTGTCGCTCGACAAAGTCACGGGCAAGCTGGTGTTCGCGTTTGGCGGGCTCGCGTCCGACGGCAAGTTGGAAGCCGCGGGTGATGAATGAGGCAACGAGCTTTGCATCGAAGCCCCTCTCATTAGCACCGGGCTTTAGCCCGGTGTTGGCCGCATTGGATTTGGTTGAAGCCGTTTCAACGGCTTTCGGCGCTGGAGAAGCCGCTGAAGCGGCTCGCGAATCTTCATCGGCTCCCTTCACCGGGCTGAAGCCCGGTGCTAATGAGAACTGAATTGATGAGGGTTTACCGCAATCCTTCTCCAACCTGTCCGCAAAGGCCGCCGCCTGTTCGCGCATGAAGGCGTCGTTCAGTAGCAGCAACGCCTGGGGCGCGACTGTTGTGACCGGGCGTTCGTTCAGCGGCGAGGTCGTGTTGCTGTAATCAAACGTGTCGAGCATCGGCACCGACATGGTGCGGCGAACGTAGGCGTAGAGGCTCCGACGCGATTTCTCCTCGGCGCTGGAGAGTTCCCAATCGAGGCCGGGGCGCGACTGCCCGGCGAGCACTTCGCCGCTGAGATGCGGGAAGAATCCGCGCCCGCCCATCTTCGGATTCAGCCGGCCGCTGATGGCCAGCATGGTGTCGCGCAGCGCCTCGGCTTCGAGCCGGCGCAGGTTCTGGCGCCAGAGCAAATCGTTGCCGGGATCGACCGCGTTCGCCTTCGCATTCTCCGCGCGCGACGACATCTGGTAGGTCTGCGAAAGCATGATCGTCTTGTGCAGTTTCTTTATCGACCAGCCGTTCGCGATGAACTCCGCCGCAAGCCAGTCGAGCAACTGCGGATGCGTGGGCGGCGTGCCGGCGCGACCGAAGTCGGACGTGGTCTTCACGATTCCGTTGCCGAAGTGGTGGTGCCAGATGCGATTCACCATCACGCGCGCGGTCAACGGATTGTCCGCGCTCGCAACCCAATCGGCGAAGGTGCGACGACGTCCGCTGCTCTCCCCTGTAGCAGCCGACGTGAGTCGGCTCTGATTTCCCGAGGCAGAAGTTTGAGCCGACTCACGTCGGCTGCTACGGAGCACAGAGAGAAACGCGGGCTGTACTTCGGTGCCGGGATTGCCGGCATTACCACGAATGAGGACGTGCGTCGGCGGGGGCTTCGCACCGCGTTCGCGGACGGCCAGCGCGAACTCAAACGGAGGTTTCTCGCCTTTCGTAGCTTCGATCTGCTGGTTCAACTTTTTCTTCTCCGCGTCGTCTTTCGCGGCGGCGAGCTTTTCTTGAAGTGGCTTGAGCTTCGCTTCATTCGCAGCGCGCCATTCGGCGAGTTTCGCAGGTTCGGCGAGCGGGCGGTAGTTCGCGGAATCGAGCGTGTACTTCGGCGATTCGTAGAGGCGGACGTTCCGGAAGAAACTGAGCAACGAGTAGTAATCGGCCTGCGGAATCGGATCGAACTTGTGGTCGTGACAACGCGCGCAGCCGATGGTCAGGCCGAGGAACGCCGCGCCCGTGGTGGAAAGCATGTCGTCGAGCTCGTCGAACTCGGCCATGCGCTTGTCGTCCGGCTCGTCGTCGCGCACG
>JBDHQG010000194.1:0-7475 GCA_039806925.1 Limisphaerales bacterium | reverse complement strand
TGAGCGCCCAGCTCTTCATCCGATCCTCCGCGTCGAAGAACGCGCGGCGATCCTTCGCGAGCTTGTCCAGCTTGTCGCGCACCACGGCGGCATCACGATCAATCTTATTGATGGGTGCGAGAATCAATCCGCGCACGCCGAAGCCGATGGCAAAGACGCCGATCAATCCGCCGATGCAGCCGGCGAGAACCTTTTCGCGACGATTCATCCGCCACCTCGTCGGTTGGGTGCCGGCTCAAGGGAGATGTCATCCGTCGGACGCGCCGGGGTCTTCACCTTCGAGAGATCAACCACCTGCTTCGGCGGAACGGTCAGCTCCACCGTGGAACGAAAATCGTAGCCGTGCCGGTCCGCGCCCGGCGTGATGGCCAGCGGCTTCACGTCGTAGCCGGCGGCGCGAAGCTGCTTGTCGAGCTTTGCCAGCGTCTCGCCGCTGCGCGCCTGCACGCTCAGCCGGATGAGGCCGTTGCCGCTCACCGCGAGCGACGTGATGTAAACCTCCTCGCTCGCCGGCAGCACCGCCGAGAGATACGCGTAATGATCCAGCCAGCTGCGACCGCCATCGGTCCAGTCCTTCACCAGCGCCGCGTGGCGCACCATCTTCTGGAAAGTCGGCCGCTGCTTCTCCTCCGTCGCCAGCTGCGCGCGCAGCTGATCGAGCACCTTCTGGTGGCGGTTGATGAGATACTGGCGGACCGCCAGCGTGAACACGAGGAGTGCCACCGCCGCCGCCGCGCCGGCGAGAATGCGGATGCGCCGCATGTCGCGCTGCACCGCCGGCTGCTTCGGATTCAGGAAATCGAAGGGCAGACCGCCTTCATCACCGCAGCCCAGCGCAAGGCCAATCGCCGGCAACGCGCCCGCGGCGTGCTCGCGCGCGTCGGCGGGAAGCTCGAACACCGTTCCCGGATCGAGCAGCGTACAGGGACGGCTCAGGCGCTTCTCAATCGCCTCGACGACACCCGTCTCGTGCCCGGTCACGCCGCTCACCGCCACGCGCGCCACGCTGCGGTTCGGCTCCACGCCGGAGAACGCGTGCAAGCTGCGCACCACTTCGATGGTCACCAGCTCCGCGAAACTTTCCGGACGGATGAAGCTTGTCGTGTCGGAACCGGGTGCGTCGGCTTTCGGAGCGGCGGCATCCGGCTTCGCCAGCTTTTCGGAGGGGAGCTTCACGCTCGCGCCGCGGCTGAAGAGCAAGGTCTGTTGCGCGATGACGTCGATGTTCATCTCGTCCGCCCGCAACGACACCAGGGCGACGGCCTGCTCGTCTTCCACGAGCTTGAACGCTTCGAGCGCGCGGACATTGGCGTAGGGCAACAGGCCGAGCGCGCTCAGCTTCAGCCCGGCGGCGGCGGCGGTCTGCTCGACCGACTCCACGAGGCTGCGCTTCGCGGCGGCCACGAGCACCTCCAGCTTCGGCGGCGGAGCGTCCGCGTCCGCCTTCGCATCGCCTTCGATGCGCGGCACGGGCGGAACGATCTTACGGCGCACCTTGAAATCCACCACCGCCTCATCCATGCGGAACGGCAGATCTTTGCTGACCTGCAGATGCACCATCGACGCCAGCTCGCGCACGTCTTCAATCACCGGCACGGTCAGCGTGCGCAGCACGACCTGCGCGCGTGGCAGGCCCATGACCACGGGGCCGGGCTTGATCTGAAGACGGTTCAACGCCCGCGCGATGGCCGGGCCGAGCACGTTCGGATCGGAAAGGTCCGCATCCGCCGGCAGTTCGAGCGGCGCCGAGGCGACGCGTTGCAGCGCGACGCGTCCGCCCGAAGCTGATGCCTGCACCACGCGCAACGTCTGGCCTTCGACCACGAGCCCGGTCGATTGACTCGGCCCGCGCTGGCGACGCTTGCGTCCGGGCACCGGCAACTTGATCAAATTCTGGAGCGACGCCTTAGCCACGCGGAGCCTCCTTCAAGATAATGTCGGAGTGCGCCCGTCCTCGGGCGCAGACACTCACGGACAACGGCAGGCGACGATGAATCCCTACATCGTTCTTCACTTGGTCGTTGCTGCGCCCGGGGACGGGCGCACTCCGGAGATTGGCCGTGGCCATCATCTCCGGGCCGGTCAGCGGGAACGGCATTCCGAGCTTCGTGAGATCACGCAGATAAGTAATGCGCGGCTCGTCGCCGCCGACATCGATGATCACTTCGAGCACGCGATAACGTCCGCTCGGCACGCCGTAGCCAACGACATGAAAACTGAACTGCAGACTGCGCGCGGTGAGGAACGGCGCGATCTCCTTGAACTTCGGCACGTCCACCACGCCTTCCTGCAACAGCCACGCCAGCGTTCCGCGACGCTCCGGGCTGATGCTTCGCCGGCCGGACACGATGCTTTCCGCCAGCGGTTCATCGATGCCCTGCACGGTCCGCAGCACCGCGATGGACGCGGTGTTGACGTCGATGAGCCCGGGAAATTTGCTCGCGTTAGTGGTGGTGAACAGGTCGAGCACAAGCGGGAGTTCTTCCTTCCCGACGCCGCTGGCCAGCTCGTTCTTGATGCCCGTCGCGTTCGTCCAGACGAGCTTGGCGTCGATCAGGTCCACGGGATGCGCGAGGTGCTGTTTGTTCGTGCGCAGTTGGTAGATGAAATTCGTCAGCGGGCCGGGCAGTTCGACGAGCGGCAGCGGATCGTTGTCGAGGTTGAGGTTCGTGCGCGGGACGCCTTTTTGGTCCTCGTTGGGATCGTACGACGCGACGGTGAGAAACTGGCTGAGACCACGATCGAGTTTTCCATCGCCGTTGTCCGGCGGAAAACGCTCGTCGCCGTCGTTCTCGTTGACGTCGAGGCGCCAGTTCATGTTGGCATCTTCACCGTAGAGCAACGAGGGAGTAAAGCCCCGAACCAGCAGCAGTTCATCGAGTGTATCGAGCGGGCCGTTGCGAATCGTGTAAGGCCGCGGGAGTGAATCGTAATACTCCTGTTCCGCGCCTTCGGGACGCACGTCGCTGTCCCAGTCGACGAAGTCGCGCAATGCGGCGATCATCGCCGCCGTCATGCGCGGCAGGTGGGTGAGATTCGTCGTGTGCGCGGCGTTGACGTTCATCTTGCCAGCTTCAGACGTCAGGCCGTAACGCATGTCGCTCAACGCCTCGTCCGCGGCGGCGGGCGAATACACGGTGAAATACCAGCGCTCCGAAACGTCGTCGAATACCAGCCGGTCTTTGAACGCGACCGCGTTCTCCTCCCAATCGTTCACGCCCGGCTTCGCGGCGCGCGCGATGCGAATCGCCTCCTGCACACCGCTCATCGCCGACGACCATGCCTGTTCCGCGCTCGCGCCGGCACTGACCGCCGTGTCTGCCGCCTTCATCTGATACATCAGGCTGATGGCGATCATCGAAATGAGCATCACCAGCACCAGGACCGCGACGAGGATGAAGCCGCGGGAGGAAGGAGATTGGCCCAGCTTCACGGTCTCACCTCCGCGGTTCGAACGCCTGAACTCAACCCGTCGCCCGCAAACAGCTCGGCGAACGGATCGCTCTCCTGTCCGCTTGGCAACGCAATCACACGGCGAAACACCTCGAAGGGATACTCACCGGGCAAGGCGTCGTCCGGCGGCGGTTCCATGCCGATGCTGACTTCGACGGCCAGTGGCGGCACGATGTCCGTCCACGATTCCACCCAGGCCGTGCCGTCCCAGAAGCGGAAGTTCAGATACCGGACGACATCCGTCAGCGGCTCCACCGGAGCAACGTTCGTCGAAATCACTTCGCTCGTCTCGGTGGACGTCACACTGGCGCTCTTCTGTCGCAGCTCCAATGCCGGTCGCTCGGAGCGCGTGATGCCCGTGACCACCTGATTCGTGCCATCGAGCCCGGTCGCCACGCCGTAGCTTACCAAGCGCAGATCCGTTGCCGGCTGCGGACGGGTCCAAGCCGCCTGGGACAACGGCTCGCACTTCACGAACTGCAATGACGTCGAGTCGCCATTGAAACCTTCCCAATCGTGGGCGCGGGCGACACGGAGATCGGACGCGAGCCGGTCCATGATTAACCGAATCGTCGAAACCTGCTCGGAGGCGACCACCAACTGCCGCCGGAGATTCGATGCCTCGTGGTAGAACGACAGCGCGAGCACGAGAATCCCGATCGCGAGGATGATCGCGAGGATGACTTCGACCAAAGTGAATGCCTCTGTGTGCCGACGACAAACGGTACCGCAGGTGCGGCGGCTCCAGCATGGGGTCGATGCAAAGCGCAGTCTCATCGGCTCAGCCCTCCCGTGTCCGCAGTCAGAGTCGACGGCTCGGACGGCGACTTCGCCGCAGGCAGCTTGAGCCATTGCATCTGGCGATGGACCAGGTCCGGATCCTTGTGCCGCAAGATCACTTCGAGCTGCGTAAGTCCGCCCGAAGCGTCCGCTTCGACCGTCTCCATTTCAGACGTCACACGCGCGACCTCGTAGGTCCAAGTGTCGAACGGTTTCTCCAGTGTTTGTTCGCCACTCGAATCCGCCGCGCGCTGGCCAAGCTCGAGTTCCGCAAAGATCGTCGCTGCCAGATTGGCTGCGTGCGTATTCAGCTTCAGCCGTTCGAGGCCGTCCATCGAGGCGTTCATGCTCGAGGTGATGATGGCCGCCGTGACCGCGAAAAGCATCAGCGCGAGCAAAACCTCGAGCAACACCGCACCCGCGCGGAGCGTTGCGGCTCCGTTCCGTTGCATAAGCGTTGTGCGCTTGAAGTTCATTTCGTCTCTTCGTCCAGGGCGTCCAGAGTTGTATCTGCTGGAGCCGGATCGATTCTTTTTTCAGCCGGCGCGGAATCGACGGCGTCATCTTCGTTCTTCCCGGTCTCCGCGTCCGCTGGCGTCGGGAACCCGTCTTCCGGGGATCGCGTCGTCCGCCGCACCGTACCCGTCAGGCCGGCCAGTTTCAAAATCACGCGCCGGCCGTCTTCCTCATCCCGCGAGGCGATGGTGAGTTCGCTCGAATCGCTCGAACCATCCGGGAAGAACGCGATGGGCGGGAACGTGATCCAGACCGATTCATTCGTCCCGCCGCCGGATTCACCGCCGGCTGCCGCCAGATCGTTCGTGCCCGTCGCCTCCATATCCGGCTCGACTGCCTTCACAAACTCAACCCGAACCAGCTCCGTGATGCTGCGGATGAGCCCCGCGGCGTCCGCCAGCTCGCTGAAGACGCCCGGCGCGTTCAACGGGTCGGCCTCCCATTCCACGCGCAGGTTGCCCAGCGGCACTTCCAGCCCGTCGCCAACATCCTCCTCGAAGGCGATGCGGACCAATTTCCCGCTGCTGGCCGCCTGCGCGCGCGCATAGCGAAAGAGCGCTTCGATCTGGGATGCGCCCTCCTCCAGCGAAGCGTTGCGTTGCAGGGTGGAGAAGTTGAAGATCACCGCGCCGAGCATCATCAGCAACAGCACCGTCACCAGCAGCAGCTCCACCAAGGTGAAGCCCGCCCGTTTCCGCGCGAGTCGAGAAACGGTGCGAAGAACCATGCAGAGGGGTTACGGCGCGCCCGCGGCACCGGGTTCCTTCTCGCTGTCCGCGGCGTGTTTGATGTCGTCGTCCGTGTCCGGCTGGCCGTCGGGCCCGACGGAGAAAAGCTTGTAGGGCAGGCCGCCCTTCTTCTCGCCTTCCACCGCGCGATCCACGAGCTCGTATTTCAGCGGATGGCTCCACGGATCATCGAGCACGGTGCCGGGCTTGAGATACGGCCCCTGCCACTTCTCGCCCATGCGCTCGTTCTCGAACTGCGGCTTCTTCATCAGCGCATCGAGGCCGCCCTCCTGCTCGGTCGGATAGTGGCCGAGGTTCAGGCGATACGTGTCGAGCGCGGTGGCCACCTGGCCGAGCTTGAGCCGCGTGGTGTTCTTTTCCGCGCCTTCCTGCTGCGGCAGCACGAACACGACCAGCGCGCCGGCCAGAAGCAGGATGATGACGATGACGAGGAGGATTTCGATGAGGGTGAAGCCGGCGCGGCGGGCGCGGCGGTTCTTGAGCGAATGAATGGTCTTCAAATTCATGACTTAATTTGGTGGCTCTGGCCCGAACCCTAGCGAAAGCAAAAACTTTATCGCAAGGCGCAAGTGCCTTTGCCCCGGCTTTTTCGACGCAACTTCACGCCGGAGCTTCAAATTTATTGTGGGGGAAATACGGACACGGCATGACAAAATACTTCCGGTGAACCACCCCTCGCGCGCGTGAGCCATCGGTTGTTTTCAATGCCGCCTATTGTTGCACCTTCGAGATGCCCCATAACGCCGCGCCAACCAGAACGACCAGCGCCGAGACGGCCAGCACGGTGTTCAGGGTTCCTGACGATTCCGCCGCCGCGCGCTGCCGCGGGCTCACCCAGTTGCTCGGCCCTTCCAGCTCCCTCAGCAATACCTCCATCTCCTGGCGCAGGGCGCGCTCCTCCGTCTTCAACGCAGACAGGCTCACCTGAATCCCCCGCGTGCGCAGCGGCACCTGGGCGTTCAACGACAGATAGACCATGCCCGCCTCGCCTTCCATCACGTTGAAGACATCCACCTCAAACTCGCCCCAGCGCATCTTCTCCTGCTTCACGTTGCCGGTGCCGCGCTTGAGCTTGGAGAAATTCGCGTCCTGCCGGATGACCTCGCCGAGATCCTGGACGCTGAGCAAACGCGACAGGCTTTTGTCCCGGTTGAACTTCGCCTTCATCAACAGCGAGCCCTTGGGACGATCCGCGCTGGAAACATCCTCGAACCCGTTCGGAAGCCACATGCGGAAGCCGAGTTCGCGATTGGAGTAATCTGCGGCATTGCACTGCACCACATCCGGCACCATCAACAAAACAACACACGCCAGCTCCCTCGCCAGCCACCTGCGGAAACCCGCGCTTCGGCGAGGAACAACCAGTGCCAGAATCGCGGAAACGCGCTGTCCCATCACACCAGACTTATCGACGGCAAAGGCCGCCATTGAACCCAAAAAACGCGCCAATCTGAAACAGCCCGGGCTACTCCTCATCCTCCACCGGATGCGCCAGCTTGCGCAGCGCACGGTCGCCCGGATTGATCTGCGACGCCGTCTCCGCGAGCAACTGCGCCTCCGCGTCGCGCTTCTGCTCCTTGAGGAAATTTGCGTAACGCAACACCGCGTCGTTCGCAAACGGCCCCAGCGCGAACGCCTGCCGGAACGCCAGGTCCGCCGCGCGCGCCATCCGCGCCTTCTCCACGCCCTTCGCCCGCTGCGCGCGCCACGCATACACTGACGCCTGCGCGGATCGCAGCTTGGCGAACATCCGCTGCGGCGAATACCGCCGGTCCGCCAGCACGAAATCCTTGTCCCCCTTGAACCCCTCCAAGTCCGCGTCCACATAGAGCCGCGTGACGAACTCGCAAATCTCCTTCAACGACGTGCCCTCTGAAACCTCCCGGCCCAGCCACCGCTTCACCTGCTTCTGCCAGAACGCCTCGCTCCGCCGCACCAGCCCGTCGCTCAACACCACCGCCGGATCGCGCTCGATCT
>JBDHQG010000193.1:0-7486 GCA_039806925.1 Limisphaerales bacterium | reverse complement strand
CTGCGATCCGCACTGGAACCAGGGCATGATGACCGAGGCCGCGAAGCTGCAGCTGGGGTTGCTGTAGGCTCCATCCGTTTCCGTCCTTCCGAATAAGCCGCAGTCGGCGGCGCGGGCGAAAATGTCTGTCGTATCCGCATCTGCCCGCAGCTGCGTTCTCCAATGTGTCGAGCGGACAATCCTCTCACCAAATTGGAATATATTTTCGTTAATGGGCCACACGAAACATCCGATTATTACAGCGAAGTCGCCGCAGGACGCCTGCGGAGCTTTCTCGGACAGGACTTAGGGCCTGCAAGTTGAAGGCACAATCGAATCGGTTTCTCCAGAGGGAGCGCCGACTCGATTGTGCCTTCGCTTTTCCGGAGAGAATTTCGTGTGAAACAGACGGACTCGAAAATCAACAGGCAGATCGAGACATACCGCCACGCATCACGGAGCGGGTTTGGCAAACTCCCCTTCGCAACTTGCGGCCTGCGGGGCTCGATGACCGAAAACGACCACATCGCAAACTACATCGACATCATCGCTCCTTTCTCCACCACCCAACTTTGATCCACCTATGAAAAACTTCACTCTTGGAAAAAAAATCGGCCTGGGCTTCTCCGCGTTGCTTGCCATCGCAATCACCCTTGGCGGTCTCGCCATCGTCCAGATGCGTTCGGTGAGCACCGGCGCCCATAAACTCGCGGAACAGTATGTGCCCGAAGTCGCCATCTGCAGCGACCTCGGAAACGCGACGCAACGAGCCATGCTTGGGATTCGGTCGTACAGCTTCACATCGGATCCGAAATTCTACGAACAAGGCCGGCAGGCGATGGCGCAAATCGCGGCGAAGGTTCAAGAGGCGCGGGATCTCGTCACCAAGCACCCGGCGCTGGTAAAGCTCAAGCACGAGATCGACGGCTTTGAGGGAAGTTTCGGCGAGTTCACGACGCTGGCGGCGGAGACAAAATCCAAAACCGATGAGATCAACAAGATTCAGGAAGGCATGAGTTCGAATGCGGGCAGGTTTGCCACATTGATCGAAACCTTTCAGAACGGACAGGAAAGGGCGATGCGCGCTGATATCAAAACCAACACTGCCGCCAAGCTGGAGGAACGCGCGCTTAAGCTCGAACTGGCATCCGAGATCCGCAATTTGATGAATCAGATCCGCGTGGCGGCCTGGAAATCCCAAGCCGAGCGCGACTTCAAGCCGCTGCACGAGACACTGTCAAAGTTCAGCTTGATGGAAAAGGCGTTTGCTCAAATCACGCCCATCACGCATTTGGAGGAGGACAAACGCACTCTCACCGAGATCCAGGCTGCGGCGAAGTCCTACGAAAACTCGGTCGCTTCGCTGACCGTCGCGTCGACGGCCCTTGGCGATATCAATAACAAGCGGTTGAAAGTTTCCGTGGAACTGGCCGCCGGCGCGGCGGCAATCGTGAATGCAGGCGTCACTCAAACGACGACCATTGCCAGGGAATCCGCGTCTAAACTAAATTCAGCGTCACTGACCACTACGATTGGGCTTGGCGTCGCCACAGTCATCGGCCTTGCGCTGGGCTGGCTGATCACCCGGGGCATCACCCGCGCCATCGGCGTGATCGTTAAAAAGCTTTCCGCCGCCGCCGAGCAAACCGCCGCTGCGGCCAGCCAGGTGTCATCGGCGAGCCAGACTCTGGCCGAAGGGGCCAGTGAACAAGCGGCCAGTCTCGAAGAAACCAGCGCATCACTTGAAGAAACCGCGGGCATGACCAAGCGCAACGCCGGCAATGCCGACTCGGCAAAACAAGCGGCGGCCGAGACCCGCCAGTCCGCGGAAACGGGCGCGGCACAGATGAAAACGCTCCTGGTTTCAATGGAATCAATCAAAGCCGCCAGCGGCGACATCACCAATATTCTCAAGGATATCGATGAGATCGCCTTTCAGACAAATATCCTCGCCTTGAATGCCGCGGTGGAGGCCGCCCGCGCGGGCGAAGCGGGCGCAGGATTCGCTGTTGTCGCCGATGAAGTTCGCAACCTTGCCCAACGTTGCGCCGCCGCAGCCAAGGAAACGGCCACCAAGATCGATGACAGCGTCAAGAAGAGTCAGCACGGCGTGGCCATCAGCGCCGAAGTAGCCAAGACCTTCACGGAGATTCAGACAAAAGTGTTGCAGCTGAATGACCTGGTAAACGAGATCGCCTCGGCATCCCGGGAACAAAGCTCGGGCATCTCCCAGGTCAACATCGCCGTGACGCAGATGGACAAAGTCATGCAAAGCAATGCGGCCTCCGCGGAAGAGAGTGCCAGCGCCGCGGAAGAGCTCAACGCCCAGGCGGCTTCACTTCAGGAAGCGGTCGAAGAACTTTCGCGAATCGTCGGGACAGCAAACGCCAGCCGCAGTTCTTCGTTTGAATTCAGCCGTCCTTCCCTTCGCGCGAAAACTCCCGGCACGTCACCACGCCCCGCCAGCTCTTCAAGCGGCCGATGCCCTGCGCCAGTCGCCACGCCCTCATCGGTTCGCCATGACAGTGCCTCGCCTGTTCCGATGGAAGGCGACTTCAAAAGCTTCTAGGCCGACTTCAGGAGCAATTCCCTGACACCGCTCGGTTGTCCTGGTGCGTCCCAAAGTGACGCTCTCTGAACACCAGAGCGGCGACCCGCAGAAACGTTCGCCCTTCGGTCACTGGCGACTATTCCAGAGGGACAGTCCAACCGAACAGGTGTTCACCACCGTTTAATTCAACCATCGAAGCGCGTTGCCTCCGACACCGTGACCACGAGGAACCAGTTTCGGGCTCAGCGGGCGGCATAGATTTCAGAGACAGGACAAATCGACCGGGACGCCCGCCAGTGTTCTGGCTTTTACGATTGCGCCCGTTTAGTTTTCGCGCATGCGCATCCTCGTGGTGGAAGACGAGCGGAAGGTCGCGCGCTTCATCGAGCGCGGCTTGAAGGAGGAGCGTTTCGCCGTGGATGTCGCGCCGGATGGCGAGGAGGGTTTGTATCGCGCGCAGACGAACGACTACGACCTGATCGTTCTCGACGTGCTGATGCCGAAGAAGGACGGTTTGCAGGTGCTCCGGGAACTGCGCGCTGCGAAATGCCCCGCCCGAATCCTCATGCTCACCGCACGCGACAGCGTGGAAGACCGCGTGCTGGGACTTGAGGGCGGCGCAGATGATTATCTCATCAAGCCCTTCGCGTTCGCTGAATTCCTTGCACGCGTGCGGGCGCTGCTGCGGCGCGGCGCTGAGAGCGGCCCGTTGCTGCTGCGCGCGCTGGATCTGACGCTCGACTTGAAGACGCGCAAGGTCACCCGCGCGGGCAAACCCGTCACGCTCTCAGCCAAGGAATTTGGAGTACTCGAATACCTCCTTCGGCATTCCGATGAGGTCGTCACGCGCACGCAGCTGGCCGAGCATGTGTGGGACGAGAACTTCGATTCCTTCAGCAACGTCATCGACGTCACCGTCTACCATCTACGCGAGAAGGTGGACCGTGGCTTTGAGCCCGCGCTCATCCACACAGTCCGCGGTGCGGGCTACATGCTGCAGGCCACTGGCGCAGCGACCCACTGAGCAAAACATGAAAGGCATTTCATCTCCGATTCATCGGAACTTCACCTGCACCCGGCAATCATGGAGTGGTGATTCCCCTGCTTTGCCAGCGCCGGCGCGCGTTCAAGAATAGATTCATGAGAACCCTGCGCCAACGCCTGCTCGTTACCCTGATGGGTTGGCTCACGCTGGTGCTGGCGGTTCTTTGCGTCGTGCTGTTTCTACTGGCACGACAAAGTGTTCAGGGCGACGTCGATCAGTTCGTGCGCGACAAGGCGTTTCTTCTCGGACAGCAGGTCAACCCCGCCTATCCATCGGCGATCTTCTATGACGAGAAACCCTGGCGTTCGGATCGCTATTTCGCGTTCGGGCAGACCTTCGACGCCAACTGGAACCTGCTCTACAAAAGCACCCGCCTGGCCGAACCCATCCTGCCCACCGAAGAGGTCAAACGTTACATGACCCATCCTCTCGGCACGATGCTTCACGATGCGACCGGTCCGGACGGAACGCAGTATCGCATGGCGACGGTCAGGATTGAGCGGAAAGGAAAGTTCGTTTGCTATTCACAGCACGCCGTTCGGTTCAGCGAACGGGACGCGCCGCTCCATCGCCTCGCGCTCTGGCTCGCAGGTTGTTCCGCGGCCGCTCTTCTGCTCGCGTGGCTGGGCATCAATTTCATCATCCGCCAGTGGATCTCCCCACTCGCCGCCTTGAGCGAGACCGCGCGCAAAGTGGATCTCGGAAATCTGAGCCGCCAGCGTGTCTTCGCGCCGTCGGACGCGCCCGAGCTCGCGCAGCTCGCGCACGCCTTCAACGAACTTCTCGATCACGTGGAAGCCGCGCACAGCAGTCAGCATCGCTTCGTCGCAGACGCCTCGCATGAACTCCGCACGCCGCTCACGATTCTGCGTGGTGAAATCGATGTAGCCTTGCGACGCCCGCGTTCCCCCGAGGAATACACCGAAGTCCTGCAAAGCAGCCGTGAAGAAATCGAGCGCCTGTCCCGGCTCACGGAGAACTTGCTGATGCTCGCCCGTGCAGATGCCGGCGATGCCATCGTGCGCAAGGAACCTGTCGATGTGGCGACAATCGCAGCCGAGGTGTGTCGCAAGCTTGCCTCCCTCTCCAACCAACGACGCGTGCCGCTGACCTGCGAAATTTCCGGACCAGCCATGGTTTCCGGAGACGCCGTGGCATTGGAGCAGGTCATTTTCAATCTCGCCGAGAACGCGCTTCGCTACACGCCCGCCGGTGAGAGCGCGACGATTCGCGTGGCCACGACTGACGCCGAGGTGACGGTGGAGGTGGCCGACCACGGCAGCGGCATCTCCGCTGAACATCTGCCACATTTGTTCGAACGATTTTATCGTGCAGACAAGGCGCGTTCGCGCGAGTTCGGCGGCGCAGGCCTGGGTATGTCCATCGTGAAGACCCTCGTCGAAGCCCATGGCGGCCGCGTGGAAGCTCGCAGCAAGGTGGGAACTGGCAGCACGTTCACGGTGCGGTTCCCGCGGGCCTGAATCAACCGGGGGTTCCCGGAGTTTTTCCCGTTTCTCAGCGCCAACTGGGATGAGCGCTGCCAACATGAAATCCTTTTCATGCAGGTTTCATCTTCCTTTCACAGATGGTCGCCCAGCATGCACCTGACATTGGATCACACACACGGAAGACGACTCGTTTATCGTATGAAAACACCATCCATCATCAATTGCTTATCGTTGGCCTTGCTCGCCGGTGTTCTAAACATGGGAGCACAGGTGCCAGGGATTATCACCTATCAAGGTCGCGTGACGTCGCACGGCACAAACTTCACCGGCTTGGGCGAGTTCAAATTCGCCCTCGTGCGGCCCAACCTCATTGCCACGACAGTCTGGAGCCAGGACGGCAAGGACACGCCCAACAGCGTCATCTCCGTGCCCGTGACGAACGGCCTGTTCAGCGTCGCGCTGGGCGACACATCGATCCCCGGCATGGAGAACGCCATTCCCACAAGCGTGTTTGACAACGTGAACCTCCGTCTCCGCATCTGGTTCAACGACGGCACGACGGGCTTCGCGCAGCTCGCCCCGGACCAGCGACTCACTTCGGTGGGATACGCGATGCGCGCGGCCAATGTGGTTGAGAATGCCATCGCCGGCCCACAACTGGCCAATCAGGCCGTCGGGCCGAATCAGCTGTCGGACGGCGCAGTCACGACACCGAAGCTGGCCGAAGGTGCGGTGACCACGAGCAAGCTGGCGGACGGGGCGGTGACCGCGGAGAAGATTCCCGCCGATTCCATTTCGGGGCAGAAGATCATGCAAAACTCGCTGTCATCGGAAGACATCGCCGATATCTTGCGTCTTCGCGAATTGCACGTGGAAAGTGCTGGCGGGCTGGATCGCGTTCAACTCACCGAGATATCCGACAGCGGCGTGCTTTACATGAACCACGGCAGCATCGGGCGCTTCCTCGAAGCGTCCGGCACGACGGATGGCGGATTCCTGCGCCTCTACGATGCACTGGGAGGGTTGGGTCTGGCGCAGACCACTGTGGAGCTGGGTTCCTCGTCGCTGGGCGGCTACGGGCGCTTTCTCCAGGACAACGAATCCACAGGAGTGATCATTCAAGGTCAGAACGGTGCCACGCCGGGCGGTGCGATTCTGTTGTACCGCGAATCAGGATTGGGCATGACTTTGCGAGGCAGCACCAGCGCCGGCCAGGGCTCGCTCCTGACCATGTACAACGGACTCGGCAGCGCGACCGTCACGCTCGATGCCGATGCGAGCGGGCGAGGAAGCTCTCTTGCGCTGTTCAATGGGACGAATGACACCACAGTGTTGATCGATGCCAACAGCGGTGGCGCAGGTTTGATTGAAGTGCGAAACAACTTGGGCGCCATTCGGGCGGAACTCGACGGCCAGGGCGCCAGCGGCGGCGGCGAGCTCATCCTTCGCGACGAGAACGGAACCGCCACCGTGCAGATTGAAGCCGCCGAGGGTGCGGGCAATGGCGCACAGATCGCCCTCTATCGGGGAGCCGGTGGAAATCCCACGATTGTTCTCGATGCCGATCTCAATGGCGAAGGGCGCATCACCACGCAGGTGCTGGAGATCACTGGCGGCAGCGATCTGTCGGAGAATTTTGACATTCAATCAGCAGACGCCAAGCCCGGCATGATCGTCAGTATCGATCCCCGGAATCCCGGGGAACTTCACATCAGCTCCCGCGCGTACGATCGCACCGTTGCCGGCGTGATGAGCGGCGCGGGCGGTGTGAAGCCCGGCATGTTGATGGGCCAGCGGAACACGAAGGCCGATGGCAAACATCCAGTGGCGTTGACCGGCCGCGTGTATTGCTTCATGGATGCGAACGCAGGAGCGATCGAGCCCGGCGATCTCATCACCACTTCTGAAACGCCCGGCCACGGCATGAAAGTGAATGACCACGCCCGCGCCCAGGGCGCCATCATCGGCAAGGCAATGACCGGGCTAGCGCGTGGCAAGGGGCTGGTGCTCGTTCTCGTGAGCCTCCAGTAAGCATTGCATCCATCTGCGAGGCAGCCATGAAAGCACTCTCTCTTTTCCTCCATTCCGCGGGTTTCGCCCTTGCCATGATGGCGATCTCCTCGAGCGCCGCGATTCCCGTCAGCGGACGCCCCGTCCCGTCGATGAGCGCCTTCGACTCTACCATGACGACGTTCATGACAAATTGGAGCGTGGAGGCCGGGCTGGTCGGCATCATGCGGAGCAATCGCGTCGTGTACCTGCGCGGCTTCGGCTGGCTTGATGTCGGCACCAACATGCCGGAAAATGCCATGATCCGACAGGCCAGCGCGACCAAGCCCGCAACCGCCGCAGCCATCCGATTGCTTGCGGCCGAAGGCGCATTTGGTCCGGACGGCCTGCAACGGCGGGCCTTCAAAATGACGATCCGCGGAGTATCCAACAACGGATTGCTCGACGTTACGC
>JBDHQG010000192.1:0-7500 GCA_039806925.1 Limisphaerales bacterium | reverse complement strand
CGGCGCATGTGCAACACATGCAGAAGGCGCTGGACCGGATGAATGTCAAAGTGCATGACGTGATCAGCAGCCTCATCGGCGTCAGCGGACTCAAGATGGTGCGGGCCATCCTGGAGGGCGAGCGGGACGCGCCAACACTGGCGGCGCTGTGCGACACGCAAATCCTCAAGAAGAAGAAAGACCGGCTGCTCAAGGCGCTGGCGGGCGGCTGGCAGGCGGAGCATCTGTTTGCGCTGCGCCAGGGGCTGGAAGGCTGGGGAAGCGCTGATTTAACCACAGAGTCACAGAGAGACACAGAGAAAAGCCTTTGCCATTCAATCTCTGTGTCTCTCTGTGACTCTGTGGTTCATGCTTTGTTCAGCGTTTCCCTGGGAGTTTTACCAGCGCCAGATCCGGGCGTGCGACGAGCAGATCGCGCAAGTGCTCCAGCAGCTGGCGCACACGCCACCGGGGACCGGTGGTGAGAAAAGTCCGGCGGCCGTGCCGGTGGCGGCGCACAAGGAAGCGCGCCACAACGCGCCGCAGGAAATGCCGCGCCTGCACGAATGGTTGATGCAGACCTTTGGCGGCGCGGACCTGAGCACGCTGCCCAGCCTCAGCGACTACACGGTGCTGCAACTCCTGTCGGAAGTCGGGCGGGACATGAGCCGCTGGCCGACGGTCAAGCACTTCACGGCGTGGCTGGGGCTGGCCCCCGCCAGCCGGCAGAGCGGCAAAGGGCGGCGGCGGGAAGTGCGGCATGGAGGACGGGCGGGCCAGGTGTTTCGGGTGGCCGCACGCAGTCTGGCGCGGGCCCGGAACAGCTGGCTGGGGGCGTTTTACCGGCGGCTGGCGGCGGTCAAAGGCGGGAAGATGGCCAACAAAGCGGCGGCGCGGAAGGTGGCGGAGTTGTTCTATCTGGCGCTGACCAAGGGCATGCAGTACGTCGAACAAGGCATTCAAAGCTACGAGGAGCGCTATCTGGCGCAGCGGGTCCAGGGCGTGCAACGGCAAGCCAAGCAACTGGGGCTGACGGTGTTCCCCCTCTCCCTCACCCAGGCGCTCCAACCCCAAAACCCGGAGGTTCATGGATAGGCGGAGTCTTCGGACGGTGGTTTCGTCCACCTCGTCACCTCGGTGGCTACGTTCTTGAATCCGTGTTCGTGTGTGTTCATCCGTGGTTGAACTGCGGTTTTCAGGTTTAACCTTTTCACTCCTTCACAAGTATCACTACGCTCCATCTGTGAACGTTTACGACCATCCCACGTTTCGCATGGCCTGCCAGCAGTTCGATTTGGTGGCCGATTACCTCCAGATTCCCACCGACGATCGCGAGCGGCTGAAAATTCCCAAGCGCTCTCTGGCCGTCGCCGTGCCCGTTCATCGGGACGATGGCAGCACGCAGGTGTTCCAAGGTTACCGCGTGCAGCACCATCTTTCGCTCGGGCCGACGAAGGGCGGGATGCGGTTTCATCCTGACGTGGAGCTGGGCGAGGTCGCGGCGCTGGCGATGTGGATGAGCTGGAAATGCGCGCTCACGAACCTGCCCTACGGCGGTGCCAAGGGCGGCGTGAATTGCGATCCGCGCCAGCTCTCGCCGGCCGAACTCGAGCGCGTCACGCGCCGGTTCACGCAGGAGATTATTTCGTTCATCGGACCGCAGGTGGACATCCCGGCGCCGGACATGGGCACGAACGAGCAGACGATGGCGTGGATGATGGACACGTATTCCGTCCACATGGGCTATTCGGTCCCGGGCGTGGTGACGGGCAAGCCGGTGCTGCTCGGCGGTTCGGTGGGCCGGCGCGAAGCGACGGGTCGCGGTGTCGGTTATCTCGCGAATCGTGCGATGGACGTGCTGGGCCTGGAATCGAGCAAGGCCACGGCGGCGGTGCAGGGCTTTGGCAATGTCGGTTCTGTGGCGGCGTTCTCGCTGGCGCGGTTTGGCGTGAAGATTGTCGCGGCGAGCGACGCGTTCGGCGGCGTTTACAACAAGGCGGGCCTGGACCTGATGGCGCTCGACAAGTTCGTGACGGCGAACCGCACGGTGACCGGGTTTCCCGGGGGTGACGCGGTGACGAATGAACAGCTGCTGGAGCTGCCGTGTGACATCCTCGTCCCCGCGGCCTTGGAGCGGCAGATCACGGGCGCGAACGCGGCGAAGATCAAATGCCGCATTCTCGCCGAGGGGGCGAATGGCCCGACCACGCCCGAGGCGGACACCATCATCGACCAGCGCGAGGAGATTTTTGTGATCCCGGACATCCTGTGCAACTCCGGCGGCGTGGTGGTGAGCTACTTCGAGTGGGTGCAGGACTTGCAAAGCTTCTTCTGGAACGAGAGCGAGGTGGTGGACAGGCTGTTCCGGATTTTGGAGAACGCCTTCACGCAGACGCTGAACATGAGCCGCAAGAACAAGATTTCGATGCGCCTGGCGGCGCTCAGCCTGGGCGTCCAGCGCGTGCATCAGGCGAAGAAGATGCGCGGTTTGTTTCCATGACATTGGTGGAGATGACCGGAACAAGGATTGCGAAGAAAAAAAGCTTCCCAATCGGGGGCGTGCTGGTTGTCATGTGCCCGGAATCCAATCGGTTTTTGCCGGACAATGTCGCCCGGGGGACTGACAACCGTCCTGCAAAACCGGAGGCGGATGCCAAAACAACACATCGCAACCATGAAGAAACAAAACATAGATTCATTTCGTAAAATAACGGGGGCGGCGACGCTCGCCGTGTTGGCGGGATTGGCCCCGGTGAACGCCCAGGACGCCAAGCCGGAAGACAAGGGCTGGGAAAGCACGGCGGGCGCGGGCGTCAGCTTGTCCCGCGGCAATACCAAGAATTTCCTGGCGACCATCAATGTCGATTCCAAGCGCAAGTGGGCCAAGGACGAAGCATTGCTGGGAGCGAAGGCTGGCTATGGGGCAACCTCCAAGCCATCGCCGGGTGAACCAGACGAGGACACGACTCGGACCGAGGGATATGTCAAGGGATTCGGCCAGTTCAACCACCTGTTCACCGAGAGACTCTATGGAGCCTTGCGTGTGGATGCGATCAACGATGACATTGCCGACATCGCCTATCGTATCTCGATTGCGCCTCTTGGCGGTTACTACTTCATCAAGACGGCTTCTACCACACTCTCAGCCGACATCGGTCCGACGTGGATTGTGGAACGGCTCCAGCCGGTTTCTACTGACACCGACGGCGACACCGGTGCGCGCGGTTACCTCGGTCTTCGCGCCGGTGAGCGTTTTGAACACAAGTTCGAAGGCGGTGCGCGCATCTGGCAGACGTTCGACATCACGCCTGAAGTTGAGAATTGGGAAAACTACGTCGTCAACTTCACGGTCGGCGCCAGCGCTCCGATCACGAAGGCTCTGAGCATGCAGGTTGTGGCGGATGATACTTATGATCATCAGCCTGCGCCTGGCCGCTTGAAGAACGACTTCAAGCTCACGGCAGGCTTGAACTACAAGTTCTAAGCGGTCGCAGCTTCCAATACAGGTTCCGGCGCCACGGTGTGCTCTGTTCACCGTGGCGCTTTTGTTTTGTCCCGCTCCGTTGTTCTCCCACAGATTCAGAACAGCCACAGATGATCTCTGGTTTTCCATCTGTGGCTGTTCTGAATCTGTGGGAGATGATTGGCGGACTATGCCTGACCGTTACTTCAGTAGATGTTCCCGGAAGAACGGGATCGGAAAAGAATGTGAGCTGGCGTCGAGCGCCCCCCGGGCGCCTTGACGAGGTGCAATTGCGTGGAGTCCGCGAAGCGAGTGGAGATCAACATCTCGCGGCGCTGCGGATGCCAGTTGTTGAAGCTGGCGGCGCGGAATTCGAGGTAGCGTCCCACGTCTTTGCGGAGTTCAGGCGTGATGGGCGGGACGCCTTCGACGACGAGATTGTCGGGAACTTGTGCGGTGACCACGAGGATGGATTGAAGGGCCGCGACGGCGGCCAGAAGCAGCGTGCGCATGATGAGTCAGGCGGTTAACGGAAAATGTTTCGAATGATCGATTGCAGACCGCGCGATCGACCCATGTTGTCTGACGGATCAAAGAAGCGGCGCCGGGTGGTGTCGAGATCGAACTGGACGAGAAGCGAAAGGCTGTGCGCGCCGCGATCGCCGTTGCGAATGGCGTCGACCCCGTAGCCGTAGGCGAAGGCGATCTGCCACGAGTCGGAAGAGGAACGATAAACGATGCCGCCGCCCACGCCGGAATTCCAGTCGCCGGATTGTTCGAGGCCGCCGAGGTAATCGACGTAGGCCGTGGCCGCGAGCGCGCTGATCCACCAGTGCTGCCTGCGGTCGATGGGGAAGTTGTAGTTCGCGCCGAGCAGCACGAACGTGTGCGCGGTGAGTTCCTGAAAATAGTAGCCGGGCAGCGAGAGCGGGAATTCGGAGTAGAGCGGGAGGTTGCCGCCGAGACGATACGCGTTGAGCCGATCCATTTCGGTTCCGGTTCCGGCGGTGAGATTGATGCCGAAGCTGTGCTTGGATTCCGGGAACGTGTAGGTGAGCAGGGCGCGTGACCAGAAGAGGTGCGAGTTACCGCGAAACTCGCGATCGCCCGCGTAACCGTAGCGTCCGGGTTCTCCGCGAAATTCGCCTTCGTACCAGGCGGAAACTTCCATCGCGAGATCAGGCAACATCAAAGGCTCGCGTCCACCCCAGCGCAAACCGACACGGAGGCGGTAAAGGAACTGATCGTCGGGCACCTGAAAATTGTTGTCCGTGCTGCTGTCCTCGGAGAACGCGGAGTAATGCGCGGCGGCCCGCACGACGGCGTAGAGCGGGATCTGTGATTCTGGATTGAACAGGTGATACAGGCTGGTGCTGATCTCGCCGCCATGACCACGGAACGATTCGCGTTGCTCGTATTTGCCGCGATGGACTTCCGAGTAACTGTCCGCGAAGCCGCCGCCGGCGATGCCGATGCCGAGATCGGTGTTCGGCCCGAGCACATCGGCGATGCCGAGCTCGGAATCGAGATACACGGGCGCGAGCGCGAGGCGGAGGGTGAGGTTGGTGCGCTGAAAGTAATTTGGCTCGTTGAGATAATAAAAGCCGTAAGCGGCGAGCGGACCTTTTCCAGTGAGCGGCTGGTTGTAGCCAAGCTGAACCAGCTCGCGGCGCGCGGAGTCAATCTGCGCCGACGTGACCAATGGCCAGAGGACGAGCAATCCTACGGTGAGAAGGCGTCGCATCCGTTGCGTCATGGCGGGCAAGTGTTGGCAAACCGCCGGCCGCTTCGCAACAGGCTTTTGGCCAGGCGCGGCGTCCGGTTCATGCTCGCTGGTCTGCACACCGGTACATCGGCGGCGGGAGGAACCGGACGAGAGATTTCGTGGCGTTCACGGAGACGGCGTCCTATGCTCGCGCCATGAAAGTTCGCAAGCTCCTGCACACGCGCTACCGCCTGAACGATCTCGAAAGGTCGGTGAAGTTCTACAAGGACATCCTCGGCTTGGATGAGATTCGCCGTCATAAATCGCCGCGCGGGTCCGAGCTTGTTTTCCTCAAGGCCGCCGGCAGCGAGGAGACCATTGAGCTCTGTCATTTCCCGAACAGCGGCCCGGTGGTGGTGCAGGCGGATCTCACACATCTGGCATTTGAGGTCGAGAGCCTGGAAGAGTTTGGCAGGCATCTCGCCGCGCATGGATTGAAGTATTCCGACGGGCCGACCATGAAGGAGAACGGCGGCGGATTCGCGTTCATCGACGCGCCCGAAGGCTACGAGATCGAGCTGATTCAAATCGGAAAGCAGCCGGGCACGGGCGGCTACTGAACTTCGTGCTTCGGTCAGGAAATACAAAAGGCGCGGAAAGGTAAACCTCTCCGCGCCTTTGCGTTTGAAAGCTGGTGATTACTTCTGCGCCCAATAGTCGATGACGAACACATCCGCGAGCACGGGCCCGACGATCTTGCCGAAGGCCTTGTGGTCGGGATGGACGAGGTATTCGTCGCGATCCTTCTCGCTGTTAAAGGAGAGAATGAACGCGTGGGTGAACCCTTTGTCGTGCTTCTCGGGGCTGACGTTCGTGCCCCAGGAGAATTCCCTGATGACCTTGATCTTCGTTTTCAGATCGCGGAAGGCATTCACCACTTCGTCGATCTGTTCCTTCCCGGCTTCCGCTTTGAATTTGAACGAGACGACGTGGTAGAGCTTCGTGGAACCGGCGGGTTTGTCCGCGGCGAAGGTGGTGAGGGTCATGGCAACGAACAACGCAGTGAGTGTGAGAAATGTTTTCATGGCGGGAAAGTAGCGGGAGCAGCGTCCAGCGTAAATCAGATTACGACTTGGCCCTTCCCATCTTGCCGTTGATCTTGAGTCCCGTGATAAGCATTACATCAAGAATCTCCAAATCCTCATTATCGCCGTAAACAATCACCGTTCTGCCAGTCGGATGAATAGATACAAAATCTCGATGCGGAACCGGCACTGCCCGTCCATCTGCGATTTGCAGGGTGAACGGTTGGAATGGTTCCTTGTGGATCGCTTTGCTCAATGCTTCTTTCGTCATGCTTCTCAGGATGCCATACGGTCGGTGGTTTGAAAAGGCGGCTGCTCTGTTCAAACAAACGAGGCCGGCCCGCTTTCGCAGACCGGCCTCGCCGTGAATGAACTTGGTTCCTCGGGGAACGGACTTAGTAGTCCATGCCGCCAGGGCCGTGGCCGGCAGGAGCGGCCGGGGCTTCCTTCTCCTTCACTTCGGTGATCAAGCACTCGGTGGTGAGGAGCAGGCCGGCGATCGACGACGCGTTCTGCAGCGCGGAACGGGTGACCTTCTTCGGGTCCACCACGCCGGCCTTGACGAGGTCTTCGTATTCGCCAGTGGCGACGTTGTAACCGTCGTTGCCCTTGCGCTTCTTGACTTCCTGCACGATGAGGGAGCCTTCGACGCCGGCGTTCGCGGCGAGCGAGCGGAGCGGGCCTTCGACGGCGCGCTTGATGATGTCCACGCCGATCTGTTCGTCGGTGTCGGACAGCTTGAGGGCGTCGATGGCCGGGATGCAGCGGATGAGCGCCACGCCACCGCCAGGAACGATGCCTTCTTCGACGGCCGCGCGGGTCGCGTGCAGCGCGTCTTCGACACGAGCCTTCTTCTCCTTCATCTCGGTTTCGGTCGCAGCGCCGACGTTGATGACGGCGACACCACCGGCGAGCTTCGCCAGGCGTTCCTGGAGCTTCTCGCGGTCGTAGTCGGAGGTGGTTTCTTCGATCTGGCGGCGGATCTGGTTCACGCGGCCCTGGATCTCGGAGGACTTTCCGTAGCCTTCGATGATGGTGGTGTTTTCCTTGTCCACTTCGATGCTCTTGGCGCGGCCAAGGTCTTCGAGGGTGATGGACTCCAGCTTGAGGCCGAGGTCTTCGGTGATGCACTTGCCACCGGTGAGGATGGCGATGTCTTCCATCATGGCCTTGCGGCGGTCGCCGAAGCCAGGGGCCTTCACGGCGCAGACGTTGATCGTGCCGCGGAGCTTGTTCACGACGAGCGTTGCGAGGGCTTCGCCTTCGAC
>JBDHQG010000191.1:0-7502 GCA_039806925.1 Limisphaerales bacterium | reverse complement strand
TCGGATGAAGAGCTGGGCGCTCGCCACCTTTGCCGACACCGTCGATCAAGCCAGCGCGAAATCTGGCGAGATGCTGACGAAGCTGATTCTTAAGAGTGGTTTGGCGGAGGATGAGTTCACGCGGCTGCCGGTGGGGCCGAGGAAACTGCTGGGCGGCGCGGCGCAGGAGATCGGCTGGAACATCCAGGGCGACGGCAAGCTGGCGGACGTGATCGATCTGGTGTTCTTGCTGCAAACGTCGCCGTACCTGCACCGGATCGATGGATTGTCGATCAAGGCCGGCGAGGCGGCGGGCTACGTCCGCGTGAGCTTCCGGTTCCTGACGCTGGTGATCGATTCCGCGCCGGACGTGCAGCGCAAGGAGCTGGTCGCGAAGTACGCGCTGGAAAGTCCCGAGCGCCACATCTACGACGGCATCGTCTCGCGTGATTTGCTGCGGCCTTACATTAAACGTCCTCCTCCTCCGCCTGTGCCTCCGGCCACGCCGGGCACGAGTCCCGGCAACATCGCGCAGAACGGTGCGAAGCCCGGCGTGCCGGCGGGTCCGGAGAGCTTCCGCGTCGTCTCGCTCTCCGAGTGGATGGGTCAGCCGGAGATTCACGTGCGCGATCTCACGGCGCAGAAGACGACGCGCTACAAGGAAGGCGATTCACTCGCGGGCGGAACCATCGTGTGCGTGGATTACCGTCCGCTGCCGATGCCGGGCAACGAGCTGCTGCGCTCGGACAGCCGGGTGATTGTGAAGGTCGGCAACGACTACTTCGCCATCGAACGCGGCAGGACGCTCGCGGACAAACGCAAGTTGACGCCGGAGCAACTGCCCTCCGGCATGGCCAAGGCGAAATGAACGAGAGCATCATGGAATGGATCAGTCGCCACCATGAATCGAACCATGGACTGCTGGGACATGTCCCAGCTTTTTCTTCACGATGGGAAGTCTCAAAGCCCTCCGATTTATCAACCGCGCAGCCAAAGCGGCGTCATGCCGCCGCAGTCCAAAACCCTGCGCGCCCTACGAGGCCACTGATTTCAAATCGAATTTCCTCCCCTCAGTTCTATCCAAACCAGAGGACAAGTCATGAAAAGAACGACGTTTAGCATCCTCGTCGGCTGCACTTTGGCAGCCATTGCGCCCGCGCAGAACGCCACGAAGCCCGCGCCCGCCGCCGCCGCGCCGGCCCAGCCCGCGCGCAACATCCGTTTCCAGTTTGACGGCATGCCGTACGCCGACGTCATCGAGCGCTTCGCGCAGATGGCCGGCAAGCCGCTCATCGCCGACACCAACATCACCGGCACGATCACCTACAACGACCCGACCGCGTACTCCTACAGCGAGGCGCTCGACACGTTGAACATCATGCTCTCGATGAAGGGCGTGATGCTGGTCGAGTCCGGCAATTATCTCCGGCTCGTTCCGTTCAAGGAGCTGCCGGCGATGCCGCTGCGCATCCTGCGTGGCGCGGATGCCACGGGCGATGTCCGTCCAGGCGAAGTCGTCACCGTGGTGCTCGACGTGAAGAATCTGGAGTCGAAGGAAATCGCCGATTCGATCACCGCGATGCTTTCGAACGCCGGCTCCGTCGCCGCGCTGCCGAAGGGCCGCGGCCTGATCGTCACGGACCGACTCGCGAACATCCAGCGCGTCCGCACGCTGCTCGCGACCATCGACATCGAGGCCACGGTCAACCGGCAGATGAAGACCTACACGCTGCTGAACGCCAGCGGCGCGATTGTCTCCGATCTGCTGAACCGCACCTTCGGCGTGGCCACCGCGCCCAAGCGCACGACCTACAATCCGAACTCGAAGGCGATGGAGGTTTTGCCGCCGGACCCGAACGACTACATCACGTCGGTCTATGACGAAGCATCGCGTACGCTCGTGCTCTTCGGCCCGACCGAGCGCCTCGGGCTCGCGGAGGAGCTGATCAACAAGTTCGAGCAGAAGGACGGTCCGGGCGGCGATGTCCGCATCTATTTCCCGCAATCGATCAAGGCCGACGAGCTGGCGAACCTGATCCGGCAGGCGATTCCCGGCGTGGCCGCGCCGAACGAAACGGCGGCGAATTCCTCCACCAAGGCCCGCGTGATCAGCGATGCGTCGCAGAACCGGCTCATCGTCGCCGCACCGATTCCCGGACAGCTCGAACAGATCGATCAGCTGATCTCGCGCATCGACAAGGGTGCCGTGGGAACCGTCGGCGGCGGGGCCACGAACGTCCCGCTGCGTTCGCAGTCCGTGCAGCTCACGAAGGTTTTCCGCCCGCGCGCGGCGGAGTCAACGAACCTCGCTTCCATCATCACCCAGGCGCTCACGCGGCGCTCGCCTTCGGGCCAGATGGTGACGACGGCGAGCGTCAGCCATGACCCGGCCAGCGGCAGCGTGGTGGTCAGCGGCAGCCCGGGCGATTTACAGATCGCGACGGACATCGTCGCCCAGCTCGAAACCGGCACGACGCGTCCGGTGCCGTTGAAGACGCAGTTCATCGATGTCGGCAGCACCGCCGAGGCGAAGCGCATCCAGCCGATGGTGGAACAGCTCTACCGCGACCAGGCCAGCGCCGGCGCCTTCAGCTCGGGCCCGCACGCGAAGATCATGGCCGACGCGGATTCCGGCCGGCTGATCGTCACGGCGAGCGAGGAACATCTCGGACGCATCGAGGAAATTGTGCGCCAGTTGCGCTCGGACAAGGCGCAAGGCCAGACGCGCCGTCTGCAGATCATCACGCTGAAGAATTCCCGCGCGGAAACGGCGCTGCCCGGCATTCAGAACCTCGTGAACGACCGGATGAGCGAGCGCCGCTTCAGCGACGTGCCGAAGCCCTCGATCCTCGCCGACGCGCCGAACAACCGTCTGCTGGTCACCGCGACGGATGACCAGATTGCGGCCATTCAACAAGTCGTGCAGGTGATCGATGTCGCCCCGGTCGCGGTGAAGCGCGAGATGCGCGTCATCCCGCTGCGCGCGAAGCCGGCGGCGGAAGTCATCCCGACGGTCACGGCGTTGCTCGAACAGACCGCCGACGCTCCGTCCAATCCCTTGCTCGCGCCGAAGCTGATGGCGGACCCGACCGGAAAGCAGATCATCGCGCTGGCGATGGCGGCGGACTTCGAACGCATCGAGAAGCTCGTGGCACAATTTGACGCGACGGCGGCGACCTCCGCGCCGCGCCAGTTCCGCGGCGTCGAGTTGTTCGGCCGCAACGCCACCGAGCTGACGCCGCTGGTCACGCAGCTCTACACGGAACAATTGCGCGGCCAGCCCGAGCCGCCCGGCGGGCCGGCGACGCTGCTCGCGGAGACGAAGGAGAACCGCATCATGGTCAGCGGCGCGGAGCAGGAGATCGCCCGGGTCGAGGCCATCATCCGCCAGCTCGATCCCGCGGGCCGCAAAGGTTCCAAGGAGGAGACGCGTGTCATTCGCATGAAGGCCGCACTCGCTGCCGAGCTTGCCAGTCTCGTCGAGAAAAGTCTCAACGCGCAGTCGCAGCACATCAAGGTGCTGGTCGATGCGCGGAGCAACAGCCTGGTGATCGCCGCCGACAGCGCGGCGGTGGAGGCGGCGTCCGAAGTCATCCGCCAGCTCGACACGCGCTCCGATGTCCAGCCGCGCGAGATGCGCATCATCGAGCTGAAGCAGGGCGACGCGAACACGATCTCCGGCATCGCGAACAATCTGGCGACGGAGCTGATCAAGGATCAGCGCGGGCCGGATTACGCGCCGCAGACGCGCATCACGCCGGACGCGACGTCCAACCGCCTCATCGTCAGCGGGCCGAAGGATGAATTGAACACGGTGTCGAAGGTCGTCGAGCAGCTCGACCAGGCGCCGGAAGCCGCCGGTGGCGCGCGGGTCTTCAAGCTCGTGAGCGCGGACGCGGCGCAGGTGGTCGGCGTGGTGTCGAACGCGATGCTGAAGTTCGACAACCGCAACAAACCCATCCAGCGCGTGACCATCTCGCTCGACCGGGAGTCGAACAGCATCATCATCGCCGGGCCGCGCAACGACTTGAAGGACGCCGAGAGCATCATCCAGCGTCTCGACGGCGAGGGCATTGATCCCACCGTGGGCGGAAACACCGCCGGCAAGGCGCGCGAGTTGAAGATCATGGATGTGCAGAGCGCCGACGTTGACGGGCTCGCCGCGCTGGCGATGAAGGTTTTTTCCGCGCAGAACGCCGGCCGCACGGTGACGAACCTTGTCAGCATCACTCCTGAACCGAACGGCAAGCGCCTGATCGTGCTCGCGCCGGCGACGGTGTTGCCGCAGGTGGAGACCGTCGTGTCCACGCTCGACAGCAAGCCCGATCAAGGCGTGCGCGAGCTGCACGTCGTGGAGACAAAGAACGCTTCGGTGAACGATTTGTTGCCGAACGTGCAGCGGATTTATGCCGAGCAGACCCAGGGACATTCTGGGAAGCCCGCGACGATCTATCCGGACTCGGGTGGCCGGGGTCTCGCGGTGTTCGGCACGAAGGAACAGGCGGCGCAGGTTCAGCAGATTGTCGATGTGCTGGCGTCCGAGACACGCACGCCGCGCGAGACGAAGACGTTTGATTTCGGGCGGCTGGCGGAAGCGCAGCGCGTGATGCCGATTGCGCAGCAGCTCTATCGCGACCAGCTCGTGAACAACCCCGGACTTGGCGCGGCGGATGCGCAGATGATCAGCGACGGCAAGACCGGGCGCTTGATCGTCAGCGCGCGTGCGGATCAGTTGAAGATCATCGAGGAGATTGTCTCGCGCCTGCAAATCACGGCGACCACCAATCAGACTTCGCGCGAGACGCGGTCGTTTGAAGTGGGATCGGCGGCGGACGTGCAGCGTTTGCAGCCGCTCGTGCAGCAGCTTTACACCGACCAATGGCGCGACAAGGCGGAGACGGATCCAGCGGACGCGCAGATCGTCGCGGACCCGCGTGCGGGCCGCATCATCGTCACCGGCAAGCCGGAGCATGTGAAGCAGATCGAAGCGATCCTTCAGCAGCTTGGCACCAACAAGGCCCGCACGGAGGCGCGCGATACGCGCATCTTTGATCTCACGACGGCGAGCGCCGTCGAGCTGGCGGCGACGGTGCGCACGCTTTACCTCGAACAGGCGAAGTCGCGTCTCGGCGCGCAGCAGCCGGACACGATGATCACGCCCGATGCCGGCGGCAACCGGCTCATCGTCGTGGGCGATACGAACGAGCTGAACGAGATCGAGGGCATCATCCAGAAGCTCGACAAGGTCAGCGCGCAGAGCGCTTCGGCGCGCGTGTTTAAGCTGAAGTCGGCCGACCCGCAGAAGGTTTCCGAAATCCTGACGACCTCGCTCGTGCGCTACGACGCCTATGGCCGTCCGCAGAAGCGCGCGACGGTGAGCGTGGATGCGAAGACGCGGACGTTGATCGTCACGGGTGATCCGAAGGAATTGGGCAGTGTGGCGACGATCATCGAGCAGCTCGACCAGTCGCTCGGCGCGCAGCCGGACCGCAAGATGAAGGTGCTGACGTTGAAGCAGGGCAAGGTCGGCGAACTGCTTGGGAAGGTTCGCCAGCTCTATAATGATCAGCTCACGGCGCAGCCAGATCTCGCGACGACGGACATCCTGATGATGGAGGATGCGGCGAGCAACCAGCTCCTGCTCGCGGGCAACGAACGGCAGATCGCGCTGGTGGAACAGATTCTCGACAACCTTCAGGCGGCGGCGATGACGCGCGGTGAACGCGAGACGAAGTTCATCGAGGTCGGACAGGTGGAGGAACTGAACCGCCTGATGCCGCTCGTGCAGCAGTTGTATCAGGAGCGATGGAAGCATCGTGAGGTTGGCGATCCTGCGGACGCGTTCATCCTGACCGATCCGAAGAACGGACGCTTCATCGTCACCGGGCGCACGAATCATCTCGTGGAGATTGAGAAGATCGTCGCGCAGCTCCGCGCGACGGAGGCCGGCGCGCCGCGCGACACGCGCATCTATGATCTCTCCACGGCGAACGCCGCCGAGCTGGCGACAACGGTTCGCTCGCTGTATCTCGATCAGGCGAAGACGCGTCCGGCCGCGCGGCCGCAGGAGACGTTGATTCTGCCAGACGGCACGAGCAACCGGCTCATTGTCGCGGGCACGACGAACGAGCTGAACGTCGTCGAGGACATCATCAAGAAGCTCGACAAGGTTTCGAGCCAGAGCGGCACGGTGCGACTTTTCAAGCTCAAGTCGGCGGACCCGAACAAGGTGATGGAAGTGCTCGGCAACGCGTTGATGAGCTACGACGCATACGGGAAGCCTCGCCGCCGCGTGGGCATCACGGTGGACACGAAGACGCGCACGATTGTCGTCGCGGGCGACCCGAAGGAATTGCAGGCGCTGCAGAATGCGTCCGTGATTATCGAGCAGCTCGACAGCGCGCTCGGCGCGCAGGCGGATCGCAAGATCAAGGTGGTGGCGCTGAAGCAGGGCAAGGCGGCGGAGCTTTCGCCGAAGGTGCGCCAGCTCTATAACGACCAGCTCACCGCGCAGCCGGACCTTGCCGTCAACGACGTGCTGATCATGGAGGACGGTCCGGCGAACCAGCTCATCCTCGCGGGCAGCGAGCCGCAGTTGAAGGTGCTGGAAGGCATCATCACGGATTTGCAGTCGGCCTCGATCAATCAGGGTCCGCGCGAGACGAAGATTTTCCCGATGGCTCAGGGCGAGGATGTCTCGAAGCTGCAAGGGATCGTGCAGCAGTTGTATCAGGACCGCTGGAAGAGCCGCGAGGCGGGTGATCCGCCGGATGCGCAGCTGATCGCGGATGCAACGAACGGCCGGCTGGTTGTGACCGGTCGCACGAATCACATCGCCGAGCTCACGAGCATCGTCGAGATGCTGAAGGAGGCGGGTGCCGGCTCCAAGCGCGACGTTCATGTGGTGTCGCTCCAGCGCAACTCGGCGCAGGCGGTTTCCTCGATGATCAATCAGTTGTTCTCGAAGCAGGTCGCGAGCACGGACCCGGCGGATCGCCTCGCCCTCAGCGCGTTGCCGGACGATCGCACGCTGGTGGTGGAAGCGGCGGAGAAGACTTTCGAGCGCGTGAGCGACGTGGTGAAGAAGATCGACGACACGGAGACGACCGCGCAGAACGTGATTCAGACGGTGCATCTGAAGAAGGGTCGCGCGGACAATCTGGCGGAGGCGATCAACGCGGCATTGACCAATCGCGTCGGCACGACGCTCGCCAAGCGCGTGAGCGTGACGCCGGTGTTGGGCGCGAACAGCCTGCTCATCAATGGACCGACCAACGCGGTGGAGGACGTGATGAAGATCGTGCGCGAGCTCGACACGGAGAGCGAGGCGGGCGACATCGAGGTGCGCATCTACAAGCTGGAGAACGGCGCGGCGAAGGAGGTTTCGGGGATTCTTGAGGATCTGTTGCAGAACGTGAGCCGCTATCAGGCGCGCACGCGGACGGGGCGTTTCATCCAGGCGAACGTGTCGATCGATTCGCGGGCGAACTCACTGATCATCGCCGGCACGCCGGCGCATTTCG
>JBDHQG010000190.1:0-7504 GCA_039806925.1 Limisphaerales bacterium | reverse complement strand
CGAAGGCAAGCTGGATCGTCCACGCGCGAATCCATTCGTCGCCGCTCTTCACGTTTTCCACGATGGTGCGCGCGTCGAGCCCCACCGTCGTGTGCAGCGCCCACAGCGCGCGGAGCTTCGCCGTCGTGTCCGCGCCCGAGGCCAGTTCCTTCTTGAGCGCCTCCGTGTTCGCGGCCACCGCGCCCTTCTCCGCCGCGCGTTCCTGCAAGACCCGCCGCGCATGGCGGCTCAGGAATTCGTTCTTCGACGGCACGAGCTTCACGAGCTCTTCATCGCTCATCTTCGCGACATCCGTGCGCGTGGTCTTCTGGCTGTTGTAAACGATCTTGTAGATGCGGCCGTTGCTGCGGTCGTGACCATCCTCGCGGTTGTGATGGCACTGGTTCTTGTCGTACCAATCGATGATGAACACGCTGCCATCCTGATCGTAGAGCTGGTTCAACGTCTGGGACCAGGTGTCGTTGAAGTTGAGAAAATCCTTCCCGTGCCTGCCGACGTAACCCGAGCCGTCGCGCACCGGGATGTCCATGTTGAGCCGTTGACCGTGGATGTTTCCGAGGAACAGTTTGTTGCGGTATTCCGCCGGCCAGCTCTCGCCGAGATAACACATCACGCCCGCGTGCGCGTGCCCGCCGCCTGCAGAATCACTGCGGGCATTGCCCGCGTGCGGCCCGCCGGCACCGGCCCAGTGAACGTGATCGCCGTGCTGCTTGATGTCCTCGTAGATGTGCGGATGCACCGGCTTGCCGCCGCTCTTGCGATAGCGCTTCGTTTCTTCCGCGCCGACGGTGAAATGTTCACCGCCCTGGCGTTCGATGCGCGCGCCTTGAATCATGTGCCAGAAGTGGGGGATGACGCACATCTCCGCGAAGAGCTGGCCATGCTCGTCGAAATCGATGCCCCACGGATTGCTCCCGCCTTCGGTGAACACCTCGAAGACATGGCGCGTGGGGTGATAACGCCACACGCCCGCGTCCATCCATTGGCGCTCAATCGCCGGCGTGCCGGGCTTGCCGGGATTGCTCGGGCAGAACACGCCGTGGCAGCCGTACAGCCAGCCGTCCGGCCCCCACGTAAAGGTGTTCAATGTCTCGTGCGTGTCCGCGGAATAATTCCAGCCATCGAGCAGAATCTTCGGATCGCCCGCCGGCTTCGGATTCTCCCAATCGTTTACTGGTACGAACATCAAGTAAGGCGCCGCACCAATCCACACGCCGCCGAAGCCTACTTCGAGACCGCTGATCAGGTTCACGTTCTCCAGGAACACCGTGCGCTTGTCGAACTTGTGATCGCCGTCCGTGTCTTCAAGCACGAGAATGCGATCGCCGCCACCGAGAATGTCCTTCAACTGATCCGCCGTCGGCGTGCTCGTGGCGTTCTCCGTCTTCGGCGGATGGCCCTTGCGTTTCGGATACGTGATGCCTTCCGCCACCCACACGCGACCGCGATGATCCAGGCAGAAGGCAATCGGCTGGCGCACGTCCGGTTCGGCGGCGAAGACGTGCATCGCGAAGCCCGGCGGCAATGTCGCCTTGGCCGCGGCATCCGTCGCGCTCAAACCGGCGAAGGCCACTTGATCGGCGGGCGGCGGCGCGGCGGCGGCGAAGACGCCGGTGGAAACGGTGTGCAGGCCGGCGACAACCGTCGCCACGAACGCAAACGAATGAATCTTCATGGTAAAATCGAACTCTATTAACCGCAGAACCAGCTACCGGAACAACAAAGAAAACTTCCGCAGCGTGCTGCCGGCATCTTGCCGGCAGCATCTCCCATCCCACGATCCACATCCTCCCGCCACCGAACGCGCCCGGTTGCCGGCGGGACGCCGGCAGCACGTTTCAACGCCAATCGCGCCGCCTCACTTCACCGACGCGCTCGCCGGCGTGAAGGGCTTCGGCTGCGCCTTCTGCCATTCCTCGCGCGACACCATTTTCTTCTCGTGCAGGTGGACGAACGTTCCCTTCTTGTTCCCCACCACGATGTCCGGCAGGCCGTCGCCATTCATGTCGCTCGCGATCACCTGCACGCCCACGCCGGAATTGTCGTCGATGAGATAGGGAATGAAATCCACGCTCTTGTCCGCGCCGCGCGCCGTCTTGAACCAATAGAGCACCGCCTTGTCGTTGCGGTCGGGGTCGCCTGTCCTGCCGTGCGACCAAAAGCGCTTGCCGGTCACGATGTCTTTCACGCCGTCGCCGTCCATATCGACGAGGTCGATGGCGTGCAGCTCCGAGAACTTCACGCCATACTTGTTTTCCTTCGGCTCCTTGTTCATCACGATGTGCTCGCGGAACTTGATCTCCGCGCCTTCGCGATACTGTTCATACCACGCGAGGCCAAACCCGTGCGCGCTCAACCCCGTGATGATGTCGTTCAAGCCATCCGCGTTCAGATCGTAGGCATACATCTGCGAGCCGCCCACGCCCATCATCTGCTTGTGGAACGCCCACTCCGGATCGCCCGCCAGCGACGCCGGCTGCTCCCACCAGCCGTTCTTCTCCAGCAAATCCATCCGGCCATCGCCGTTCACATCGCCCACGCCCATGCCGTGCGTGAAATTGCCGTACTTGTTATTCGGCGAGATCGCGTGGAACACCCACGGTTTCTCCGGCGCGCTCCAGTCCGGCGACGCGTACCCGTATTGCCCCTTCGTGATGCACACCAGCTCCGGCTTTCCATCGCCCGTGATGTCCGTGAACGTCGGCGACTCATTGTCCGTCTGCGCGAAAATCTTGTGGCGCTTCCAATGGCCGTCCTTCCCCTGCGGATTCTCGAACCACGACGTGTCCTGCCCCGGGAACCCGATGATCAAAATGTCGTTCCACCCGTCCCTGTTGAAATCCAGCACCCACGCAAAAAAGTTGTCCGAGTACGTGTTCTTGTTGCCCAACGTCCCCTCGAAGCCCGGCACCTGCACCGACGTCATCGGCCCCAGCTTCAGCGTGAAGGTCGTCTTCGGCTCGTAAATCTCGTGGCGCTTCTTGAAATCCGGCCCCTCCCACCACCACGGGCCGGACACCAGATCATTCACGCCGTCCTTGTTCAAGTCCCCGAAGTTCGCGCCCTCGCCCCAGAACTGGTCGCTCAGCTGGATGCGCTTGAACGTGTGCAACTCCTCCGCCTGCACGGCGCTGACCACGCCGAAACCGGCCACCAACGCGAGCGACGAAACAACCAGGGTGGGAATCTTCATATAAGTGTTCATTTGCTGACGCACAAGGACGGCACATCATTCAGAACCGCCACCCCTGCGAAAGGACAAAATCCCGGACCGAAGCGTATGGTGAAAACGCCCCCGACGCCGGCGAAGTCCCCTCTCATTAGCACCTGGCTTCAGCCAGGTGTTGAGATGGCGAGATGACGTCGGCAAGCCGCTTCAGCGGCTTTAACCCGATTTCCGAAGTCGAGCAGCCGCAAAGAACGCAAAGAGCACAAGGCAAGCAGCAGAGAATGAATGGAACGGAAACAATCTGATCCCCGTTGCTCCTTTCAGATCAGCCCGTCTTTCTTTGCGCTCTTTGTGTTCTTTGTGGCCAGCTTCGGAGTTCGGCTTTAACACGTCGTCCAAGCGGTTGAAACCGCTTTTCTTCAATCGCCACCGCATCCACCGGGCTGAAGCCCGGTGCTAATGAGACCTGGGATCAGCCGAACCACGGCAAAACTCGACTCACGCACTCCGCACTTCCCGAAAAACAAACAGACGGCCGATCTTGCGACCGGCCGCCTGCGCGGGTGGCGGGGTGGGGACTGGCTAAAATACAAATGGCGCGTTCGGCCGCAGGCCAAACTCCGTGCGCGGCCCCGCGCTCGCCGGCTCCTTCGGCGGCCACGCCGCGTCCGCCGCGCGCTGGATGCGCCAGCGCCGCTCGCGGATGCTCAAAATCTGCGCGTCGCGTTCCTGCCGCTCCTGCTTGCCGCGCGCCAGCTCCGTCACCTGCGCCGTGTAAGACGCGATGTAATCCGCCCGCTGCGTCGTCACGCTCGTCAGAAACGCGCCCGTGATGCCCGGCAGCGAATTCTCCGACGCCCTGGCAATGATGTTCTGCGAAAACGATTCCAGCATCGCGCGATTCTCATTGATGCGCTGCCCGATGTAATAATCCGCGAGACGCTCCGGCTGCGCGGGCAGGAATTTCTGCCGCGCCGCCGCCTGGATGGTGCGCAGGCTCCGCAGCAACACCCGCTCCGCCGCGCTGGCGCTCGCCGTGGCGCTCATCTTCGCCACCGTGCAGCTCGCCGCGTTCCGGCTCTTCGCCGCCGCGGTGGCCACATCCGTCTCCAGCGTGCCCACGAACTCCGCCGTGATCTCGCGCGTGGCCAGCACCGTGGCATAGGCCGGCTTCTTCGCCGCCGTCACGATCTGCCCCGCGAAACAAAGCTCGCGCTCCTGCGCGCGGTTCAGCGTGGACGGCGAGCGCCGCTTCGCCGCGGGCGGATCGACCACGGAGACTTGGGCGTTGGTGTAAATGCCGGATTCCGGCGCGAACAACGGAGTGGGACTGGTGGATTCAGACATAGATAGGGGTCAGTTGAGGTTGAAAGGATTGAGCTCGAAAAATGTCAGGGCGTGAAACGCGATTCCAAATCCGCAGGCAAACGGGCTCGCGCTCCACCCATTCGTGGCATCCGGCATGAGCCGGATCACTTCTCCGCCGAACAACAAATGATCCGGCTCACGCCGGATGCCACAGGAGCGGATTGAAAATCCCTGGAGCGCGCGGATTGGGCGTCCGTTGCCCATCCGGCGCGCTCCGTTGTGTTTGGGTGTCATTCCGTTGACGTCTCGTGCCGCGGCGCCTGCGTTCGTTCGACCTCCATGGTCGATTTCCCGGCCCGCATTCCCGTTTCGAGGCGCGTCGTTCCCGCCGGGCGAGACCCTCACCCCGCCCGCAGAAACACCGTTCCCGAAACGGCGCGTGCCGTTCTCGATTCCGATTCGTCCGTTGACGTTTCGCCGCGTCACATCCACGGAATCGGCGGCATTCCACCATCACTTTAGAGTAAAAATCTCCTACCACCCGGCACCGACCAACCGGCTCATTCCTTGCTCGCAAACTTGATTTCCATCGGGAACGGTGAAAGCCCCATCAATATGGAGCGTGGGCGGCGGGCCTGCGAATCCAAGGAACATCGCAAGCTCAGCACACCGGCAAACTTGAAGTCACAGTTGTTCGGCAGCCATAACTCAACAAGGATCATCATGAAAAAACTCCTCCTCACTCTCACGCTTCTTGGCATCACGGTAGTTTGCCACGCCCAAGGCATCATTGAATGGGGCAACGACACGTTCACCCGCATCCTTGTTGTTCCGTTGAGTGGCGACACCTTCCCACCCACCGCTGCGGACGGTTTTACCTTTAGCCTCTACTACGGGCCTGCCGGCAGCATGGCGGAACAACTCGTCTTCTCCGGAGCCACCGCCCACATCGGTGAAGTGCCCGGCGTCCTCAGCGGCGGCACCAGTGTCATCACCCTGCCCGGTACCGCAATCGGCCAGACGATCTCCCTGCAAGTCCGTGCGTCGCACCCCTCCGGCGTTCCCATCATCAATCCCCCGGTGCGACAAATCGTCCTCGGACAGGTTCCTGGCCCCGGCACGGTCATCTGGACCCAAAGCCCCAGCACGCGCAAGTTTTACATTGCGCCGGAGCCGGGCACCCTCACGCTGGCGGGCCTTGCCGGGTTGCTCTTCGGCGTGGCGCGGTGGCGACGCCGCTAGGCATCACTTTCCTTCCGGCACCACGTAGATGAGCGTGCCGGCTTCTCCGCGCGCGTTGCCCTGGCTGGGGAGGAAGAGCGTGGCGGCCAGGCACCATTTCCCGGCGGGATCGCGCAGGCGCGTGACGGACGGGTTCGCAAAGGAACGGGAGCCCGCGTGGGTTCGGATGCGGACGGGCACCGCGTTGATGTCCGCCTCGTCAATGAGATAGATCTCCCATGTGGCCCAATCGCCCGGCCTGAACTGACCTTCCTGGATGAGGAACTTCCGCCCGGCGAACTCGAACTCATCGCGGTCGCCGATGTTCCCCTGCACGCCGTAGCCATAGAGCGCCTCGTCGATTTCCGGGACGGGTCGCGCCGTCCAGTTTGTGAAGCCGAGGAGCGTGCCGCGCGCGGCGCGGTCCACCTTCATCTCGCGGTAGTAATGGAGGCGCAGGTCGATGCGCGACGTGGCAAGGCCGCCGTCGAGCTCCACGCGCTCGAAGCTCGGCGTGCCCTCCGCGGTGGGCGCGAGCGTGCGCGGGAGATCGATCTCGCGGTCGAGGCGCGCGTCGAGCAGCGCGTCGAGGTTCGCGTAATGGCGCAGGCGGATGATGACGGCCTTGGGCACGTTCACCTCATAGGCGAGAAGGAAGTCACCACGCGGCCCGTGCCAGATCGCGCCTTGGGAGGCGCGTTGATCCAGCACCGTGCGATGGGTCCAGTGCAGGAGATTCGTGGAACGCGCGAGGTGGAGCTGGAACTCACGATTGCGGAGGGTGTGATAAACGCCGAGGTAATCGCCGGGCGCGAGTTCGTGAATTTTCAGACAATCGAGCGTGCGACCCGCGTCATCCGTGGCGCGATAGCGATACGTGGTGGCGTTGGTGACATTCGCGAGGAGGGAGACGAGACGCGTGGTGACGGGATCGATGCGCGGCGCGGCGGCACGGGTGGCGATGGGGTGGCCGGTTGCCAACAACAAACCAAAAAGGACCAGCAGGCCGGCGAGAGTTTTTCGGATGGAATCGTTCACAACAGAAGGATCTGACTGCATCCAAGACGCTTGTACTCAAGAAAACGGAACGGCGCGACGGTTCAGCCGGGCAAAGACCTCGTTTGCTCGCGTTCCGTTCCGGCCTTTTTGTCCCCGGTTGACGTTTCGGAACGCGATGTTCCCGCTTGCCCGGCCTCCGTTGCCGAATGTCCGGCCAGGGTTCTTGTTTCGGAACGCTCCGTTGCCGATTGGAGCCCGTCCGTTGTCGTTTCGTTGCGTCACGTTCTCGAAACCGGCGGCCATGTCGGGCGGACCGCGCGCCAAACAACGTCAGCCAAGGCTTGATTTTCAAGGAGAACAGTGGAAAAGTCCCGCTCATGGAGCGTGGGCGACGGGCCTGCGAGTCCAGGGAACATCGCAATAATCAAACGAATCAATCGGAGAGGGCGGAATCGCCTGTCAGAAGACCCATTCAAAAGAACAAGGAAACGGATGAAAAAACTCTTCTTCACTCTCGCTGTCGCCACCTGCGGCCTGACCCAGATGTTTGCGCAGGGAACCATTGTTTTTAACAACGGAAATTTAACCCGTGTAACGATGCCAAATTCTGGCGGCGGCGCGGCAAATGCGACGTTCTTCAATGTCGCGATCTATTACGCGGCGACTCCCGGCCAGTGGCAGGGGCCGTTGCTGCCCATCGGTCGTTCGGACAATTCCAACCCCGGTCTCTTCACTGCGCCCGGTGGAGCGAACTATGCCATTCCCGGAACAGCGGAAGGGCAGACCGTTTCCAAGCAGATTTTCCTT
>JBDHQG010000189.1:0-7510 GCA_039806925.1 Limisphaerales bacterium | reverse complement strand
ATGCCGAGCTCGTCGCCGATGTGGCTCAGCGCCTCGACGACGTTGCGGCGGTTTGGACAGTTCTTGTCCCGCAAGGCGCCGAGCAGCGCATCCAGCGCCACGGCGCCGACGCCGGCGGCCTTCATGTATTCCCCCAGCGCAATGAATCGCAGAACCTTTTGAATGTCGTTCGATGGTTTCCAGCCAAAGAAATCAAGCGCCTTGGCCGCGCGCCGGCGCACGGCGAGATTCAGATCCTTGAGCGCGCCGACCAGCACCTCGGCGCAGGTGCTGTCGCCGGCCTGCATGAGGGCGCCCACTACGGCCTCGCGCACCTCGGGATCCGGGTCGCGCATTCCCTGCACGAGGGATGGCACCGCGCGCGTCTCCTTGAGGCGGCCCAGCGCCTGGACCACGGCGAGCCGGACGGCGTTGTCGCCATCCTGCAACGCGGAGATCAGATGTCCGATCGATTCATCCGTGCCTTCGGAGGCCAGCTTCTCGATTGCCTGCCGCCGCGTCTGCGGGTTCTTGAACTTCAATTGTTGTACGGTCCACCAATGCATGTTGCCAGATATGTCGGTCGTTGCGTTCGAGCTTCCGGTAGCCAGAGCCGTGCCGGGCGGAGACCGAATGTGTGAACCCGGCGACGCGGCGGTGGAAGCCGGTCATCGAACCGCCGGCATGTCCATTTCATGGGCAGACGGTCGTCGGCAACGGGACACTGGTGGATTCGTGGGATCGCTATCTGGCGCGCCGCGTGGTGCATCTTGAAGGCGTTTGCTCCCAAGCGCGCGAACCGCGACCGGTCCCCGGTCGCAGCGGGGCGAATCGCGCCGACATCGTGGAAGTTTGCCGGCACCGTGGCCCGAACGACGCGCTGCTGGCCGGGACGTCTCGCGATCCGACGTTGTTCCAACCTGTGCGTCATTTGGCAACGCGCCCTCAAGATGCGCCCGTGTGTCATGCGGCGTTGAACATCTTGTTGACCCTCGAAAGTTCAAAAGCCTATCGTCTCCGACACGCGCATCAGCGATATGAATTTGATCGAATTGTTGGATGAATCGGCCGCTGCTTGGCCGCAGAAGCCAGCGTTCATCGAAGGAGAGAGCCTCGTTACCTACTCGGCGCTCGCGACCCGTGTTCGCGAGCTTGCGGACTCGCTTTCCGGGCTTTCGCTTCCGCCGGGCAGTCGCGTGGGGGTTCATTTTCCAAACGGCGTCGATTACGTCGTGCTGACGTTCGCGCTGTGGAAGCTGCAGATCATCGTTGTGCCTGTGCCGGTGGAGTGTACCGACGGGGAAGCGCTGGATATCATCCAGTCTCTTCAGCTCGACGCGGTGCTGGGGCCGACTGCGCGTGGCGGCAGCATCCCCGTCGAACCGGGTTGTCATCTGACGCGCTTCAATTCCTCCCCTGTCACGGTTCATTCCCGGAAGAACCTCGCGTTCATTCGTTTCACCTCCGGCACCACCAGCGCCCGCAAAGGCGTCGCCCTGACCCATGAGACCATCCGCGACCGGATCGTTACGGCCAACAAGGCGCTCCGCGTTACAAGCGCGGATACGATCATCTGGACCTTGCCGATGTCCCATCACTTTCTCGTCACCATCGTGCTCTACATCGCGCACGGAGCGGCGGTGGTGCTGGCCCGCCACGTTCTGGCGGCCCCGATCCTTGAGGCTGTCCGGCGCTGGAACGGAACCGTGCTCTACGCGTCGCCGTTTCACTACGCGATGCTCGCCCAGGACAGGTCGGACGTGGCGATGCCCTCCGTTCGGCTCGCGGTCTCCACGACGTGCCCGCTCTCCGAAGAGGTGACCTGCGACTTCCGGCGGCGCTTCAACCTCCCCTTGTCCCAAGCGCTCGGAATCATCGAGCTCGGCATGGTCAGTCTCAATGACTCCGATCCAGTCCGGCGCTGGACCTCCGTGGGCCGGCCGCTCCCTGATTTTGAGATTCGGCTCCTCTCCCCCGACGAAACCGGCGCCGGAGAACTCGCCATCCGCGGGCCCGGCATGTTCGACGCCTACGCCGCGCCGTGGACGCCGCGTGAACTCGTCGCGCCCGACGGCTGGTTCCACACCGGCGACATCGCGCGCTTCGATGCCGACGGTTATCTCTACCTCGTTTCGCGCAAGGTTGCCGTCATCAACCTCGCCGGTCGCAAAGTCTTTCCCGAGGAAATTGAAGCCGTGCTCGACCGTCATCCCGCCGTCCGCGAATCCCGCGTGTACGGCCGCCCGCACCCGCACCTCGGTGAAGTCATCGAAGCCGAGCTCGTGCTCGAAGGCGATGCCTCCGCGCTCGACAGCATCCGCGCCCACTGCCGCGCCCATCTGGCCTCCTACAAGATTCCCGCCCGGCTGCACGTCGTCGCCGCGCTTCCACGCACGTCGGTCACCGGCAAGATCCGGCGCGAACCCGTCGCGTCCGCTTGAACCCACCGCCATGACCGACGTTCGCGAGATTGAATCCAGCCTGCTCGAATTCATGCGCCGCGAAATCTTCGCGCCGGATCTCGAACTCACCGCCGAGACGGATCTCATCGCGTCCGGCTTCGACTCCATGTCGCTCGTGCGCGTGCTGCTCTTCATCGAGACCACTCACGGCTTCTGGATTCCGCAGGGCGAGATCAACGCCGGAACGTTGAAGAGCGTTCGCAGCCTCGCCGCCGTCGTCCTGCGCCTCAAGCATGCACGGTGACCTCCAGCTCAACGGCCCGGATTACCTCATGCTCGGCTTCGACCGCGAGCTCCGTCGCCACGGCTTCGCCGGGAACACCTGCCAGATCATCCTCAAGCTCGGCAGCGCGATTTCAGCGGACGCCTTGAACCATCGCCTCGCGGAACTCACCGCTTCGCATCCCATCCTCAACGCCCGCCCCGCCGGCTGCATCTGGCCGAAATGGAAACTCCCGTCCTCGCCGCAAGCGCCGCAGGTTCGACTCCATCGCGGACCGATCTCCAGCCGCGAGCTGCTCAACCACCCGCTCGATGCGCGTCGCGGCCATCTCATGCGCTTCGACTTGTCGAACGAGCCCGACGGCCGCCAGTTGCTCACCTTCACCTGGCTGCACGCGCTGATGGACGCCCCTGGTGCCGAACATTTCCTCGCCTGCGTCGGCAACGAAGACATGGCTCTGCCGTCGCCACCGGCTGCGGCTCCGCGACCTCAACCGCCGTTGCGCGAACGCGCGAAGCTTGCATGGAAGTACATTCACCACCTCGACGAGCTCTGCAAAACCCCTCCAAAATCCATCGGCATCCGTCATCCCTCCGCGCCGGCCGAGCTGCGTCATCGCGTCGAAACTTTCGATACGGCCGACACCGCCCGCATTCGCACGAATGCCAGTCAACTCGCCGGCCTGCTCGGCGACGCGCAATTCCATGCCGCTGCCGCGCTCATTGAACTGCATCGCCTGCGCGCCCGGCTCGGCTGCGCCAGCCCCAGCTACGTCCTGCCGCTGGCTGTCGGCCTGCGGGCCAAAGGCAGCATCCATCCCGTGTATAGCAACGAGCTCACGATGCTGATGCTGCAGCTCCTTCCTCCACAGCTCGACTCCACCGCTGTCGCCATTGCCGCGCTCAAACAGCAGCTCGAAGACGCACTGCGCGGCGGGCTGATCGAGAGCGGACGCCAGCTCGGCCTGCTGTTCCGCTTCCTGCCAATCCCCCTCTACATGGCGATGGCCAAGCAGGGTTTGCGCGGCGAAATCTGCTCGCTCTTCTTCGGCGACACCGCTTCCGTCAACCCGCACCTCAGCACCTTCTTCGGCGCAACGGTCGAGGATTTCACCCACGTCGCGGCGGTCACGCCATCGCCCGGGCTCGGCGTCATCTTCTACTACTTCCGCGGCCTGCTGAAGATGACCGTCGTTCACTCCACGCGCGTCTTCACGGATGCGGAAGCCGCCGAGTTCACCGCCAGTCTTCGTCAACGCCTTCTCCAACCGTGACCGAAGCATTCGACATCGCCGCCGTCGGTGCAGGTGCGGCCGGAATCGCCGCCGCCGTCACTGCCGCGCGCCGTGGCTGTCGAACGCTGCTCATCGATCAGCGAGAAACTGCCGGCGGCACTGGCGGCTTCAGCGGATTGACCACACTCTGCGGGCTGTATGACGACGCAGGCCAGATGTTGAACGATGGCTTCGCGCGCGAGTTCGCTGAAGCCATCGGCGAAGGCGCACCAGTGCGGACCGGCAAACTATGGGTGCTACGCTACCGTCCGGAACGCTTCCGTGAGGTCGCGACCCAACTCCTAGATTCCGCACCGAATCTGGTGACGCACTGGAACACGCCGGTTCGCAATGCTTCGCTCGCTGGTGGAAGAATCACCCGCTTGAACGGCATCGCCGTCGGTGCGGTGATCGATTGCTCGGGCATTGCGGAAGTCGCCCACGCTGTCGGTGCCAATTGCCTCGCGACCGACGAATCGACCCAGGCTCCCGCCGTCGTCTTTCCGCTGCACAACATAGCCCGCGAACTCGACTCCGTCGTCGCCGCCACGCAGGTGCTCCTCCCGCTCGCCCGCGGCGGTTTGCCGCCCGTCAGTTTTCAGCCGCATCCCGAGCCGCACAGCGTGACCGTCAAGCTGACCGGCTCGCCCGAACACGCGCCCAAGGTCATCGAGTTTCTCCGCCAGAACGTCGCTGGTTTCGAGAACTGCCGGACCTCCTGCGCTGAGTTCCGTTCAAGCCCGCGCGCCGGACGGATGATCCTCGGCGAATACGTTCTCACCGGTGACGACGTTCTCAACGCGCGCAAGTTCCCCGACGCCATCGCGCGCTGTGCGTGGCCTGTTGAGCAATGGAACGCCGCCGGAGTCATTCGCGTTCGTTATCTTCCTCCGAGCGAACACTACGACATTCCGGCGCGCTGCCTCCGCGCTGCCGGAATCAAGAACCTGTTCATGGCCGGCAAAACGATTAGCGCCGACGTCGATGCCATCGCCAGCGCACGCGTGATGGGCTGCTGCGTTGCGACCGGCGCCGCCGCTGGCAATCTCGCCGCCGCTTTCGTAACCTCCGCGCAACAACAGCAGCAGCAATGATTCGTTCCGTCGAACAACTCTGGGCCGAGACATTCCGCCATGCGGCGGAGCACTCGCCATTTTATCGCGAGCTGTTCCGCGGCGCGAAGGAAGTTCCGTCGCTGGACTTAGTTCCCACCATCGACAAGCGCGTCGTGTCCGAACGCAATCTCGATTTCCTCTGCGTCCCGCGCGAACGCATCGTCGAGATCGTCACCACCAGCGGCACCACCGGCCAGCCGTTGCTCTGGATGCTCACCGATGCCGATCTGCGACGCCTCGGCACGAACGAGAAACTTTCCTTCGAATGCGCCGGGCTCACACCGAGCGACACCGTGCTCGTCGCCACCGCGATGGATCGCTGCTTCATCGCCGGCGCCGCCTACTGGCTCGGCCTTCGCGAACTCGGCTGCGCGGTGGCGCGTGTTGGCCCGTCATCACCGGCGTATGCACTCGAAGTGATGCAACGTCTCCAGCCGACGGCCATCGTCGCCGTGCCGTCGTTCCTCCGACTCATCGCCGCCAAGGCGCAGGAGAACGGAATCGATCTGCGCCAAGCGTCGGTGAAGAAACTCGTCTGCATCGGCGAACCGATTCGTGACCGTTCGTTCGCCTTGAACGCCGCCGGTTGTGCGCTCGAATCAGCCTGGGGTGCGAAGCTCTTCTCCACTTACGGCGTCACCGAACTCGCGAACTCACTCTGTGAATGTGAAGCCGGCCGTGGCGGGCATCTCCACGATCAGCAACTTCACGTCGAAGTGCTCGATGACGATGGACGCGCGCTGCCCGACGGCGAGGTGGGTGAAGTCGTCGCCACCACGTTCGGTGTCGAGGCCATGCCCGTCATCCGCTACCGCACGGGCGATTGTGCAGCGCTCTTCCGTGAGCCATGTAGCTGCGGTCGCACCACTCCGCGGGTCGGGCCCATCGTCGGGCGTAAGAACCAACGGTTGAAGTTCAAAGGCGTCTCTCTCTTTCCTTCCGCGCTGCAAGCGGTGCTCGATGAAGCCGACGGCGTGGAAGCCTTCGTCATTGTCGCCACGGCGGGCGATGAGTTGTCGGACGAAATCGAAGTGCTCGTCCGCGGAGGCGCGTCGGACGCCGCCTTGCGCGAGCAGCTTCAGGCGCGCACCAAGATCACGCCGCGAATCCGCCGTGCGTCGCGCGAGGAGATTGAATCGCTCCAGCTCCCGGCCAACGCGCGCAAGCGTCGTTACTTTGTCGATCTCCGGTGAAACCCTGCGTCATCATCCCTTGCTACAATCATGCCGCCACCGTCGCGGAGGTCGCGCGCGGTGCGTCGGCGCATTGTCCGGTGATCGTGATCGATGATGGCTCGACCGTGTCGCTCCCGAAACTGCCCAACTGCACGTTGCATCGGCTTGAACGCAACAGCGGCAAGGGCGCGGCGTTGCGGGCCGGTTTTCAGATCGCGTCGGAACTCGGTTACACCCACGCCATCACGATGGATGCCGATGGCCAGCATTTCCCCGAAGACTTGCCGAAGTTTCTCGAAACCGCCCGCGCGCATCCTGAAGCGATGCTTGTCGGTGTGCGGGATTTCATCGCCGCCGGCTGCCCGACACATCGCCGCCGCTCGAATGCGGTTTCCACGTTCTGGTTTTGGACGGAGACGGGCGTGCGTCTCGGCGACACGCAGTGCGGCTTCCGCTGTTATCCGCTCGCGCTGACGCGACAGCTCAAGGCGCGGTCAGGTCGCTACGCCTTCGAACTGGAGTTCATGGTGCGCGCGTCGTGGATGGGCACGCGGCTCGTGCCCGTATCGGTCAAATGCACCTACGCGCCGGACCAGATTCGGCAGTCGCACTTCCGACCAGTTCGCGATCTTGCGCACATCACGTTCATGAACATCGGGCTCGTCGCGCAGTCATGGACAGTGCCGCGTTCTCTGCGCATCGCGTGGTCGCGTGGAGAAAAAATCTCGTTCCGTCGTTCGCTGGCCGAGTTCTTCGGCGAGAACGCGCACGAACCGTGGCGGATGTCGCTCGCCGTCGGGCTGGGACTGTTCCTCGGCATCGCGCCGCTGTGGGGATTTCAGACACTGGCCACCGCCGTCGCCGCGCACTGGCTCCGCCTGAACAAAGCCATCGCCGTGCTCGCCAGCAACATTTCAATTCCGCCCGTGCTGCCGTTCATCCTCTACGCGGCGCTGGCGCTCGGGCATTGGATGTTCACGGGAAAGCTGGTCGATTTCACCGCGAAGGAAATGACGAAGGCGGTGGTGCTCGATTATCTCTGGCATTGGTTCATCGGCAGCCTGGTGCTCGCATCGCTGGTCGCGGCAGTCGGCATTGGTACGACCTATACGCTCGCGCGGATGACGCGCACCCGATGAACTTCAAATCACGGATAAACCGCCGAGCGGGTGAACAGGACTTCGGGAATCCCAACGGGATTCTGTCGTTCAGCCAAGGGTTGCCGAGTCAGCGAGGCTACCCTGGGTCAGCCGGACACGCCGTGTTCAACCCTGAAAGGGTTG
>JBDHQG010000188.1:0-7523 GCA_039806925.1 Limisphaerales bacterium | reverse complement strand
CATATCTTGAATGAGCGGGTCGAGCTGCCACTGGCGATCGCGGGCGAAAAGACGGACCACGAAGAGGACGCCCGTCGCTGGCTTGATTCGTTCGCCCGGCGAATGCCGGAGGAATTTGTCAAGAAGCTCGACCAGCTTGGAGGTGTCTGGCCGGAGGGACCGAATCACGGGGGTTGCTCCTATGCGCCGTTCATCACCTGGGAGGCATGGCGCTTCGCCACGGGCCAGGATCTGTTTGAAAAAACCGTGCGCACGAGCTTTCACCGGGAGTCTCCGTATTGGAAAGTTTACGGGACCGTGCCGCACACCGGGCACATGCCTCATATCGAGGACACAGGGCCGGGGATATTTCGCGGCTTGGACGTTTCCCTGTTTCGCGCGCTGCACGCCGCGCGCTATCGGGACGGCATCAGCCAGGGCATGGCGAAGTCCGCCGTCGAGCAGGGCGCGGCCAGCTGGGCGGACATGATTTGGTTCGACCCGGACATTCCGACGGTGAAGAAGGAAGCGTTGCCGCTGGCGTTCCATTTCCGCGGGTCAGGTCATGTGTATATGCGGAGCGCATGGCAGGGAGCGGATGACACATGGGCGGTCTTCACCGCCGCGCCAGCGTTCACCATGTACGGCTATGGGTCGGGCGGCAACGGGACGTTTCAGATTGCCAAGCAGGGCACGCTGGCGGGTCACGCGGGGTATGAGCTGTGGTCGTCGGCCTGCATTCCGAACAGCCAGAACGTGGTGCTCATCTACGATCCCAAGGAGAAGTATTTCAATACGGGCGGCGAAGCAGTGACGCGGAACGACGGTGGCCCCCAGGTTCCCAATTTTTATCACGCGCGGGAACCCGTGAAGCGCGGCGAGATCGTGGCCTACGAACACAACGACGCCTACACCTACGTGGCCGCCGATCTGACACGCGCCTACAGCAGCGTGCGGGATGACGAAAAAACGAAGCAACGAACCCAGTCCCAGAAGCTTCGCGAGTTCACCCGGCAGTTCATCTATGTCCGGGGAACACCCGAGTTCTTCGTGATCTACGACCGGGTGAACGCGATCGATGCCAGCTTTCCGAAAACCTGGGTGACTCATTTGCAAGAGGAGCCGGAAATCCTTGGCAACGGTGGCGCGCTCAACCCCTCGCAGGCGGGGCCGGGGTTTAAGACCTATCAAGGCGCGGAAGGAGCGTTGTCACGCGTCGTTTCCCGGGACGGCAAGTTTTGGACGACCCCGAAGCGCGGGGCCGTGGGCCTTCGAACGCTGCTTCCCAAGGGAGCGCGGATCACCAAGCGCGGCGGCGAGGGTTTTGAGACCTGGGGCAATCCGCATGATCCCAACGCCGCCAACAGCGGAGCCGATCCCGAACGGCGGAAGGACAGCGACATCGATCTCTGTCTGTGGCGGATCGAGGTGGAACCGCCCAATCGATCCACGGAACACCACTTCCTTCATGTGCTCATTCCTTACCCGGATGCCGCCGGGAAAGAGAGCGGAATGCTCTCGCCGGCGCCAGGCGCGTTCAAGCTGGTGGAGAACACCACGCAAGACGGGGTCGCTCTGGAAACAACCAACGGCTCGTGGACCATCCTGTTCAACCGCCAGGGTTCGCCGGGCGGGGCCGTTTCCGTCCGGCACGGAACTTCGCCCGCCTTCACGTCGCCTTTGGCCAATCAGGTGAAGGCAAACGCCCCGCCGCCGGGACTCTCGATAAGCTCCAGGGAGTAGGCACGCGACACGCGCGGCAGCCGCAAGTGAGGACGCCGCGCGACTTCAGGTTCAAGGCAACAGGGCTTCGCAGGCGCGGCGGAGATAGCCTTCGTAGTCCCAGTCGCCGCTGCTGCCAGTTTGACGCGTGATGACCAGGTCCAGACTCGGAACGAAGGCGATGAGTTGTCCGCCGCTGCCGGGCTTGAAACGCGCGTCCGCCGGTATTCCCCTCCCCTTCTCGCCACGGTTGGCGGCCAGTTCCCACGCATGAGAAAAGGTTTCCGCGGGAAGCTTGAAACGCATCTCCGGCGTCTTCACGTCATGCGTCGGCTTCGCCGTTTCGGCGACGAACCAGCGCGGGATGATCTGCGCGTCGTTCCATTTCCCGTCGCGCAACATGCAGTAGCCGATGCGCGCCAGGTCGCGCGCCGGCATGCCGAGGCCATGCGAGGGGTGACGACCGTAATTGGCGCCTCCGTTGTAGAACTGAAACCACCAATGCTCGATCCCCAGCGGCTTGAAGAGCGCCTCAATGGCGAACTCGTCATACGGCCTGCCCGTCACCGTCTCGCAAATCAATGAAGCATGATGCAAGGCGTGCGAGGAATAGCCACAGGCCGTTCCCGGATCGAACGCCAGCCTTGCCGTGCGCGCATCGCCCGTGTGACCAAGAATGTATTCCCACGAACCGTCATTCGGCGCGCCGGTCGCCTCCGGGCACAAGCCGGACGTGTGATTCAGGATCTGCCGGATGGTGATCTGCGCCTTGCGCGGATCGCTCAGCGGCTGCGCCCACGGAATGAAGTCAAACGCACGGTCGCTGAACGTCATGCGGCGTTTTCCCAAACCGTTCTGACTTTGTTCGGAGGCAATCGCCAGCACCGTCGCGCACACGGCCTTTGAAACAGACGCGACGCGACGCGCATCCGTCCTGGCGCTGTTCCCGCGCTCGACTTCCAGGATCACATAGCCATTGCGAATGACCACGGCGGCGAAGTTGCGATTGTCCGAGGCCATGAGCCAGTCGCGCAACCCGGCGAGTTTGCCCGGGTCCGCTTTCGCGACGGTCCTGATTTCCTCCGGGGTGCTGAGCGATCTCCAGCCGCCTTTGGATTCCGCGGGAGGGAAGTATCGAAGTGCATCCCGCACGCCCGCGGCGTCGAGATGGAGCCCGGCCAGGACGCTGACAACGATTCCATAAACGAAGAGTTTCATAGGAAACAAAATTCAACCTGCCTTGGACGGATGGTGGAGCCTAAGGGATTCGAACCCTTGACCCCCACAATGCCATTGTGGTGCTCTACCAACTGAGCTAAGACCCCATCCGTTCGGGGAGCGCTACGGTAGGAAAGGTGGGCTGGCGTTGTCAAAAACTATTTCTCCGGCTCCGCCAATCAGGCGCGCATCTTGAAGGCGTGTTGCTCAAATCCCGGACCGCGACCGGTCCCCGGCCGCAGCGGGTGGAACGCACCGGCATCGTTGAAGTTTGCCGACACCGCCGTCCGGGCCACGCGCTGCGAGCCGGGACGGCTCGCGCTCCGTGAGTTCCGCTTTCGTTTGAGCAACACGCCCACAGGAGGCATCCGACAATCCCTGCCTGAGTCAGCGGTGGTTCAACAAATTCTTCTTCACCAGGCGGCGCTCGAACTGGAAGACGTTGGGATCGCGGCTGTCCACGATGGCTTGGATCCAGTGGACGTCAGGATTTCCAAAGGTCTCGACGCGGGTGAAGTTTTCGATCCGGCGTTTGCTCCTGGAACCCATCATCGGCTGATCGATGCGGAAGTAATGGCTGTCGCCGTGGACCAGCACCACCGGTTTCCGGAAGGCGACGGTTTCCTCCTCGATGACCTTGAGCATCTCATTGAAACCGCGGCGCAGGGCATTGGTTGACGCGAGGTCGAAGTGCGGATTGGCCTGCATGATGAGCATGACGGCGCGAGCCTCGTCGTTCCGCGCCAGCGCGAAGGCGCCGCGAATCCACGCGAGGTTCGCGGCGTTGCGTTCCGCAAATTCCGGATCGCCGAAGTGGTTTCGATCCCCCGGGACATTCAGCGTGGCGAACACGACGCCTCCGGTGGTCCAGCGGACGTTTTCGCGATACGCGGCAAACGTTGGATCATCGCTCTGTCGCTTCAGCGGCATGGTTCGTTGTCCCAGTGAATGGTCGCCCCGGGTGAACATGTCCCGCAGTTTTTGCAGCCGTTCCATCGGCGCAAACGAGTTCGTTTGGACCCGACCGCAGTCCGTCCATTCGTTATCGCCAAAGGTGTAGATCAACGGATGGCGAATGGTCTGGAACTGGGCGTGGACGCGTTCAAACAATTCATCCGTGCAGGGCGTGGAGCCGGACTTGATGTCGCCGTCATGCACGACGAAGGCAAGGTCGGCGGCGTTGATCTCCTCGATCATGTTGGGGAAGTAGACGCGCGATTGCAGTTCGTCGTAGGGAACGTCGCCGATCAGGGCGAACTCGAACCGGGTTTCCGGCCCGGAGAAAGTTCCCGGGCTTCCCACGAACCGGTTGATGGTGCATCCCGGCGCGACCCACAGGACCAACGTAACGACGAGCGTTTGAACCAGGCGAAGCTTCATTTGAAATGGAATGGATGCGAGGTTGGATCGCGCCGGCCATGCAGTGCAATCGGAAACGTTGATGCGCCAGGCGGCAGCCAGAAATTTCACCGGGTTCATACAAGAAAGGAGAAGAAAACGGCCACCGGCAAGGCGGGAAAATCCTTCCACTGGCCGGCCCGGCCCCATACTGTCCGCTCCAGATGAAACGCATCCTCGTAGTGGAGGACGACGGCGCCATCAGGAGAAGTTTGGAGAGAACTCTGACTAACTCGGGGTTTTTGGTAGCGGAAGCTGCCAACGGTCGGGAGGCGATTGCCGCCTACGACCCGGGGAAAATTGACGCTGTGGTCCTGGACATAATCATGCCGGACGTCGAAGGGCTGGAAACCCTTCGGGCCTTGCGGCACATCAGTCCAAACGTAAAGGTAATCGCCATCTCCGGCGGCGGGCAGATTTGCGCGGAGGATTACCTGACACTCGCCCGAAAGCTCGGAGCACAGGCCGCGCTGGAAAAACCGTTCAGCGCCGCGACCTTGCTGTCGGCCTTGAATGAATTGCTCGGCCTGCCTTCACCAGAGGCCGCTCCGCCGGCGCGCCGCCCGGGTGCCAGCCAGTCGCCGCCGGATGCAGGCCCCTGAGATTTCCGGGACGTCACCGGGGCCGGGATATGGCGGAGCAATGCTGCCGACATGATGTCACCAAATCCTCACGCCCTGACTCCACCGAATCGTGGCAAAACCGTGCCACGAAGGCCGGGGTTGCGCCTGGCATTTTTCCTCTGGTCGGCCACTTCACCATTTCACCTGTGCGCATTTGCGGCCTGCTGGCTGGCGGCGTTCAGTCCCGCGGCAAAGGGCGCCGAACCTGCCGCAGCAGGCTCCATCCGTCCGATTGAAACCATCGCCGGGATCGTGCGGCTCAACCACGAGCAGGCAGCCCGGCGGATGCCGGTCAAACTGCGGGGAGTGATCACTTACAACAACCGCTACATGGGATTGCTGTTCCTCGACGATGGCACCGGAGGAATTTTCATCGATGGCAGGTCAAGCCCGACTCAGGCAAAAGCCGGCACGCGGGTCGAGGTGTCAGGGGAAACTGAACGCGGCCGCTATACGCCCATCGTGGCGCACGCCTCGTTCAAGGAACTCGACGGGGGCGGGTTTCCAGACCAGCACACCGTGACGTTGTCTGAATTATGGCGGGGCCAGAACGATTGCAGGTGGGTCACTGTTCGCGCATTCATCCGGGGTCACAGCCTGGATGAAACCTTCACCTGCCTGAAACTGGCGGACTCGAATGCGTGGGTGGAAGCGTGGGTCGATGGCCTGCCTGCCGGCTGGCTGGCAACGCTGAACTTCGGCGAAGTGGAATTGAGCGGTCCATGCAGCGTGGCGGTGACGGAAGAGGGGGTCATCAACCGGGTTTCCATCTGGGTTCCCACCACGAACCAGTTTCGAATCATTCGAAGCGGCCGCGACATGACCGCCTCGCTGCCACGGCTCTCCCTCGCTTCCGTGGCGAACGGGGAATCCCCCGACTTCGCGCTACCGGTTCGCGTCGTCGGAACCGTCACCCATGTCTCCGAAAAATTCGGCGTCAAGCTGCAGGAAGGCGGCTTCGGCCTGACCGTGGCCGCCTTCGACTCTCCCCCGCCAACGGTCGGACGATGCATCGAGGCGACCGGCTGGCTGGAACGAACGGAGGACCGCATTCAAATCATCGGTGCCAGCCTGCGGGATCTGGGCCCGGGCCCGCCGCCCAAACCGGTCTCCGTCAACATTGGCAAAGCCCACGAACGAACCCATGACGGCACGCTCGTCACCATGGAGGGCGTGCTGCGACACCGCGTGGTGGCCGACGGCGACGACATCTGGATCCTCGAAAATGATGACCGGTTCTTTGAAGCCATTCTGCCCCCGGGCCTGGAAGACATCCGCAACCCCATGGTGCTGCCCGGCACCACCGTCCGGCTGGCCGGCGTGCTCCTGGCGGGCGATCCCTCCTCGGGCACGCCAAGGGAACCAGGCGTGCTGTTGCGCTCGGCGGCGGACATCGAGGTGCTCTCGGCCCCGCCCTGGCCCATCCGGCGCGTGCTCACCGTCATCAGCATCACGCTTGCGCTGCACATGGTGGGACTGATCGCGCTGGCGATTCTCCACACCCGCTTGAAACGGCGATCTGCCGAGCTCACCTCCGCCCGCAAAACACTTGAGGCGGCCAACCGCGGTCTGGAGGAACGCGTCGCCTCGCGCACCCACACGCTCACGCAGGCGCACGACGCCCTGCGGGAAAGCGAAGAACGATTCCGCCAGCTGGTCGGGCACATCGAGCAAATCTTCTGGATGAGCACCGCCGACAACAAACAGGTGCTCTACCTCAGCCCCGGGTTTGAACGCATCTGCGGAGTCCCGGTCGACACGGTCTATGCAAACCCGACGGCGTGGTTCACCCTCGTGCATCCGGCGGATCGCGATCTCGTCCGGGCCGTCGCGCTCGCCAACCCGGTGACACAGGACTACGAACTTACCTATCGAATCATCCGGCCCGACGGCGCCGAGCGCTGGATTCTCGACCGGGCATTTCCCGTGCGGGACGCGTCGGGAGTCCCGTATCGCATTGCGGGCATCGCCGAGGACATCACCGAACGCCGGCAGGCCGAAGAGGAACTTCGCGAGCAAAACATCGCCTTGAGCCACGCCATGCCGGGCATCGCCCGGCTCGACGCGGAGGGAACCTACGTCCACGTCAACGCCCATTACGCCGAAATGCTGGGGTACCGTCCGGACGATCTGGTCGGAGCCTCCTTTTCCGAGTCCATCCATCCTGCGGACATGCCGGCGGCGATGCGCGTCTACGAGCAGATGCAGGCCACCGGCAAAAGCGAGGCCGAGATCAGGGGTGTCCGCAAAGATCGATCCTTCTTCTGGAAGCACGTCCTGCTCGTGCGCATCGCCCCAGCGAACACCCCGAACGCGGGGCACCACTGCTTCATGCGGGACATCACGAGCCGCAAGCTCAACGAACTGCTGCTCGAAGGGCAGAAAGCCGTCCTCGAGACCATTGCCTCCGGCGCGCCATGCCGGGAAACGCTGGCCAGCATTGCGCGATTCATCGAAACTCATGCGCCGGACGCCCGGGCGTCCATCATGCTCGTCACCGAGGACGGCCGGCATCTCCAGTCCGCGGCGTCCCCCTCGCTGCCCGCCGCCTTCCTAAAACTGATTGATCATTTTCCCATCGGC
>JBDHQG010000187.1:0-7553 GCA_039806925.1 Limisphaerales bacterium | reverse complement strand
TCATCCGCCGACAAGGGTGGCGGGCAATGAAAACCATTGCATCAAACGAAAAGTAAACGGGGGGGGAGCCAGGTTGTTCCCAGCAGGCTGCGACCGAATTCTTTTCCCTACCACCAACCACATAGCAACCATGAACCGAAAACAACAAGCCATCCATATCGCCTATCAAAATCTCCAATCCGTCTTCGACCGCCATGTCGAGGCCGTCAACTTCGATGATCATGAGGCGTTCCAGCGCAGCCGCCAGCGCTGGCTGGAACGGTTGGAAAATATCGAGACCCTGAGCGCGCAAAAGGCGCAGCTCGACAGCCGGGGCGTGACCGCTGACAAGCAGGCCAAACGGCAACGGCTGGTGAGGGCGACGCTCGCGGTGTCCCAGGCCGCCCAGGCGTGGGCATTGGAAAACGAAAACGCGGAGCTGGCGCAAACGATGTCCGTCACGCGCACGGCGCTCCTCCGGAGCTCCGCCCGCGAGGCAACGGATCTGGCGCAGTCGGTGTACGATGCCGCCTCCGTCACCGCGACCGCCGCGGCGCTGGTGCCGCATGGCATCACCGCCGCGAAGCTCAAGGCATTGCAGGATGCGATCAAGAAGTTCACCGCCGTGGTGCCCCTGCCCCGCCAGAAGATCACGAGCCGCAAATCGGCCACGGAACGGCTGGCGGAGGAGTTTGCCGCGGCGGAGCGGTGTCTCACCGAGGGACTGGACCTGCTCATCGGGCAGTTCGAGGCGGAGTTCCCGGAGTTCGTGACGGAATACCGCAACGCGCGCGTGGTGGCCGAGCCCGGATCGAAGACGGACCTGAAGGTGGTGCAGCCGGTCGTGGCCGTGACGCCGAAGGCGGCTTGAGCCCGGAGCGCTCATTTCAACCACGAAGGGACACGAAACCATACGAATGAAGACGTTCGTTGATCGGTCGCTGTGCGTTCGACCCGGCGACAAGTTGCCGCCAAGAATGGCCAGGTCGCCCCTCCCCGGGACCGGGATGCCGGATCAATCACCGACGCGGTGGAACGCACTTATCATAAGGTTCTCAGACTCCCGCAACAGCAAGGGCCTGCCCCCGATCCGCTCGAATAAGCCCGGTAGCCGATTCGTCGACGAATCACCGCTCGGCGATTTTGCTGAGTCATCACACGAGTCGAACAAACCGATGCCCGTCATGTCCATCAACCGGCTGCTTTTGTTTTCGCTGCTGCTGGCGTCTGCCCCCCTGCCCCTCGCGCTTCGCGCCGCGGAACCGGATGCCGCCGGACGGAAGATGTATCGCCAGCACTGCGCGAGCTGCCACGGGAAGAGCGGCGAAGGCGTGAAGGGAAAATACGACGGGGCATTGCACGGCGACTGGTCCCTCGAAAAGCTCTCGCGCTACATCGACAAGAACATGCCGGAGGACGATCCCGACGCGCTCAACGCCGGACAATCCGCCGCTGTCGCCCGCTTCATCGACGAGGCGTTTTACTCGCGCGAAGCCCGCGCCCGAAACCATCCCGCGCGCGTGGAACTCGTCCGCCTCACCAACCGCCAGCATGTGAACACCGTCGCCGACCTGTTGAAATCGTTCGGCGGAACGGACGACGGCGCGAAGGCGGAGCATGGATTGAAGGCGAACTACCGCAGCCGCTTTCCGAGAAGCGAGGAAGGCCGCAAAAATATCGACCGGGTGGACCGGTTGATCGCCTTCGATCTGAAGCCCGGCGGAGTCCACGCGGAACAGTTCGGCACCGGCACCAACGAGATCAACATCTCGTGGCGCGGCTCCCTGCTTGCCGATGAAACCGGCGACCACCAGTTCATCATCAAGACTCCGAACGGCGCGCGCGTGTGGGTGAACGACGAAAGCGAACCCATCATCGATGCGTGGGTCGCTTCCGGCAAAGACGACGAACATCGCGTCAGCCTGAAGCTCCTCGGCGGGCGCGCGTATCCGATCCGCGTCGAGTTCTTCAAAGCCTCGAAGGACAAAGAGACGTCGTTCGCGCTTCAGTGGATTCCACCGCACGGCACGCAGCAGGAAATCCCGGCGCGCAATCTCAGCACGGCGCGCGTCTCGCCGACGTTCGTGCTGAACACCCGTTTTCCGCCGGACGACAGCAGCGTGGGCTATGAACGCGGTGTTTCCATTTCCAAGGCCTGGGACGAGGCGACGACGCAGGCCGCGATTGAAGTCGCAAACCATGTAGTCAAACATTTCGACCGCTACACCGGCACGAAACCGTCCGACACCAATCGGGTCGCGAAGGCGGAGGCGTTCGGCGAGCAGTTTGTCTCGGCGGCCTTTCGTCGACCGCTCACCCCGGAGCAGAAGCGCGTCTTCGTCTCGAATCATTTCAAGAAGGCGGCCAGGCCCGAGGACGCCGTGAAGCGCGTGGTGCTGCTCACGCTCAAGTCGCCACGCTTCCTTTATCTCGGGCTCGAAGTTCGCAAGCCGGACGCGTTCGATGTCGCCTCGCGGCTGTCGTTCGGCCTGTGGGATTCCCTGCCGGACCGGGAACTGATCGGGCTCGCCGCCGGAGGCGGCCTGCGCACCGGCGGGCAAATCAGCCAGCAGGCGCGCCGGATGCTCGGCGACTCGCGCGCGCGGGCGAAGATGCAATACTTCCTGCATCACTGGCTGCAGATCAGCCACGTCGAAAGCCTCTCGAAGGACGACACGTTGTTCCCCGGTTTCACTCCCGAAATCATCTCCGACCTCCGCACCTCGCTGAACCTGTTCCTCGATGATGTCGTGTGGAGCCCGTCGTCCGATTACCGGCGCCTGCTGCTGGAGGATGATCTGTTCGTGAACAACCGCCTCGCGAAGTTCTACGGCGTGAACACCAACGCGGACGACGACTTCGTGAAGGTTTCGCTCGATCCGCGGCAACGCTCGGGCGTCGTCACGCATCCCTATCTGCTGGCCGCCTTTTCGTATCAGAAATCCACCTCGCCGATTCACCGCGGCGTTTTCCTGACGCGCAACATCGTCGGACGCAGCCTCAAGTCACCACCCGTCGCCGTCGCGTTCAAGGACGCGGACTTTTCCCCGAATCTCACGATGCGCGAGAAGGTCGCCGAGCTGACGCGCCCGCAAGCCTGCCAGGGCTGTCACTCCGTGATCAATCCGCTCGGGTTCAGTCTCGAACATTACGATGCCGTCGGCCGCTTCCGCACGCGGGAAGGCAACAAGCCCATCGACGCCACCGCGGATTACACGACGGACGACGGCAGGATCGTGACCTTCAAGGGAGCCCGCGACGTCGCGGAGTTTGCCATCGGCAGCGAGCACGCCCAGAACGCCTTCGTCGAACAGCTTTTCCACCAGATCGTGAAGCAGCCGCTGCTCGCCTACGGCCCCAAGGTGCAGGCGCAACTGCGCGAGAGCTTCGTCGCCTCCGGCTACAATATCCAGAAACTGCTCGTGGACATCGCGACGCTGTCGGCGCTGCACGGCCTCGAAAAAGCTTCGGACCGCAAATCGTGAGCCGGACAGCCTGTCTGAGAATTCAACCTTACGCCGGCAGATCCTCAGCGGAGTGCGCCCGTCCCCGGGCGCAGAAACGTCCGAAGGTCCGCCGGCATGGAACGATTCCGGGATCGCGGACTCTCCCACCCTTCTGCGCCCGGGGACGGGCGCACTCCGTCACCTCATTTTCAAACAGGCTCTGACAGCGGGACCGTAGAATTCCCCACAAGAAACTTCTGGCCTGCCGTTGACACCCCGCGCAACGTAGCGCGCAATCGCGCCAGAAAACTCAGGACGACCACTCGAATCACGGATGATTTTATGAAGAAACGTTTCCTTACTGCATTGAGCCTCCTCGCCGCGTCCGCTTCCGCGCCCGCGCTCGATTACAACCAGACCATCACCGCCATCTTCGGATCCGGCAATCCGGATACCGGCTGGACGACCGGCGCCGGCGGCGGCATCGAACTGGGTCTCCGCGCCAAGAACCGCGACGACGGCTCCACGCCAAATGTCGACGGGGTTTATTCCTTTGCGACCGGCTACTCCGTGAACAACCCGGCCCGCGCACTGTGGAACTTCGAGTTCTCCATCAACGTGGGCGCGCAGATGTTCTCGATGTACGATTTCTACCTCGCCATCGACACGGACGCCGGTGCGGGCGTGAACTACGTGAGCAGCCTGATCAACCCGCTCACCGCACTCGATGACAATTCATTCGGACGGTTCGTTCCATCACACCTGGCCACAGGTAACGGCCTGGGTGTCGAGGTTTCCCTGGCCTCAGCGCTGGTCGAAGGCTACACGGTTGCACAAAACTCTTTGAACATCGCCTTTCTTGGCGGCAACCCGGATGCTGCCGGAATCTACGATTACCGGCTGTTCGCGGTCTCGAAATTGAATCCCGACGACGTGAACAACTCGCCGCTTCCATCCTCTGGCGGAAACACGTTCATCGACAGCCTTCCGTCGGCAACGCAATCCGCTCCCATCGCCGACGTCAACATCCAGGTTCGCGTGGGCAACCCCGCCTCCGTTCCCGACGCCGGCAGCTCCCTCGCATTCCTCAGCCTCAGCCTCGCCGGCCTGGCCGGATTGCGACGCCGCTTCGCCGCGTAATTCGCGCAAAGATTAGCTCGAATTCAGCGCTCCGCTGTGGCGTCATGTTTGGCAGCCGACAACCTGCAAACGATCACCATGAACGCCCTTCGTCGCCGCCAGTTTATCAGGAGCGTAGGACTCTCCGCCGCCACCCTGCCCTTTCTCGTCGGCCTGCCGAGCCTCGGCCTCGCCGCACCCGCGCGGCCACGCCAGCGGCTCGTCGTGATGTTCAGCCCAAACGGCACGATCCCGTCGAACTTCTGGCCGGACGAAACCGGCGGCGACTTCAAGCTGAAGGAGATCCTCTCGCCGCTCGAGGCGTTCAAGGATCGAATGCTCATCCTGAACGGCCTGGCGAACAAGGTCCGCGGCGACGGCGACAACCACATGCGCGGCATGAGCTGCCTGCTCACCGGCATCGAGCTGTTCCCCGGCAACATTCAGGGCGGATCGGATACCCCGGCCGGCTGGGCCAGCGGCATCTCGATTGATCAAGAGATCAAAAATTACTTCCAGAGCCGCGAAGAAACCCGCACGCGTTTCGGCTCGCTCGAATTCGGCATCGGAGTCACCGACCGCGCCGATCCGTGGACGCGCATGAGCTACGCCGGCCCCAACCAGCCCGTCGCGCCGATCTCTGATCCCTACCAGATGTACCAAAAGCTCTACGGCCAGATGAAGGACAAGGAGAGCTTGCAGAGCATTCTGGACGACGTGCAGGACGACTTGAAGAAGGTGCGCAAAATCATCAGCGCGGAAGACCGCCGCCTGCTTGAAGAACATCAATCGCTCGTCCGGCAGATGGAAAAAGAAATCGCCACGGCCGGGAAGCAAAAGCTCCGCGTCGATCCGCCGGCGTTTCAGGACGGCATCTCCGACCAGAACGACAACGTGCCGCGCCTGAGCCGGATGCAAATCGATCTGCTCGTGAACAGCTTCGTCAACGACATGGCGCGCGTCGCCACGTTGCAGTATACGAAATCCGTCGGCATGGCGCGGATGAACTGGCTCGACATCAAGGACGGCCACCACTCGCTCTCGCACGAACCGGACAAGAACGAAACCGCGGTCACCAGCCTCACGAAGATCAACAAGTGGTTCTGCGGCGAGCTGCGCTATCTCGCCGAACGGCTGGCCAGCACGCCCGAACCCGGCGGCACCGGAACGATGCTCGACAACACGCTCATCGTGTGGACGAACGAGCTCGGCAAGGGAAATTCCCACACGCTGAACAACATTCCCTTCGTGCTGGTGGGCGGCGGATTCGGCTTCAAGATGGGACGCTCGCTCCAGTTCGACAAGGTTCCCCACAACCGCCTGCACCTTGCGCTTGCCCACGCCGTCGGCCACAAGATCCCGACCTTCGGCAAGGCGGCGCTGTGCGATGGCGGGCCGCTGGCGTTGGGTTGATTCCGCTCACTGCATCGGCAGGACAAGACTCACCCGATCCGTTCCGCGCAGCACGGTCATCTTCACGTTGTCTCCGGCGGGATGCTTGCGCAGCAACGCGCCGATGAGTTCGCCTTCCGACATGCGACGAGACTGACCGTCGGCCTCCACCAGCACGTCATCCTTGGCGAAGCCCGCCTTCTTGGCAGCCGCATGTTTCCCGTATTGACCGACGTGCTTCACGCGCAGCGCCATCTTGTCCGGCGCGATGCCGCGGATGGTTCGCTCCGCCTCGTTCAATTCCTCCAGCAGCAATCCGCCCGTGGCCAGGGCGCGCATCTCCCATGTCCCGACGCGGCGTGAGATGTCCGACTTGCTGCGCCAGCCCTCGGCGAGATTCAAGCTGCGCTCCACATTCATTCCCGCCCGACGAAGTCCCAGCTTCAGCGCACCGGATTCCGGCGCGCGATGCAGCGCCCAGCTCACGTCGGCGATGGAAACCACCGGCGCGCCATCAATCGTGACAATGTCATCCCCGGCCTGAAGCACCGCGGCGGCCGCCGAACCCGCCGTCACCTGCTCCACACGCGCCGGGGCATCCGCCGCCAGCGTGAAGCCCAGCGTCTCGGGCGGCGGCATGGGATAGACGAGCGACTCCGGAATCGGCTCGCGCTTGTTGCGATACGTCAGCCGCAGCGCGTCGCCGATCTGGTGGCAATGCACGCAGCTCGGCACCACCTTGCCCTGCCAGTCGAGCTGCAGGCGGTACTTGCCGTCGAGCGTGGGAATGTTCACCGGCGTCTTGTAGGCCATCGGCGCGCCCTGCTTGTTGCGCAACGATTCCTTGTTCGCCGGGTAACCCTTGTGCAAGGCCAGCGCGCCCTCCAGCGCGGCGCGAAAACCGGCGGTGGACTTCTCGTTCTGATCCTTCTGGTGCCGCCAGGAACCGAAACGCCCGTACACCGTGCCGTCGCCGTTGAACATCAGCGCGGAGAGCGAGAGGTCGTAGTCGAACTGGAAGAGCGAGAGGTCGAGCGCGTTGGCGTTGATGATGCGGGCGCAGACGAACTGATCGAGCAACGGCGCGAGCGACTTGTCCTCGATCACCGCCGCGTCGATGCCGGCGCAGCCGAGGCAGGGCACGCAGCGCAGCACAGCCAGCAGCGGCCTGCCGGTGCGGCGCGCCTCGGCGAGCGCGCGGTCCAGCTCGTTGTAATTCCAGCGCGCGTCGTTCTCCATCACGGCCTTGTCCTGGCGCACCGCGCCTTCGCGGTCCTTGACCGCCTCGGCGAACGCCTGGAACGCGACAACGAGAGTCAGAGCCGTGAAAAAAGCCAGCGGGAGTTTCATGCGAAAGTTGTGTTCCAATCCGTGATGCTTTGCAACGCTCCATTCGCACGGAACCTCAACCCTGCTCCCTTGTCGCTCCCGGCCGGTTTCCAATCAGCGTTGAAGCGCCCACGGGTTCAGTGGCACACTCCCCGCCACGTTCATGAACTCCGGCGTCATTCGCGGACGCCTCTTCATCAATCCCGACGCCGGCTATCAATTCACCGCGCCGGAGGGGTTCGCGCTGGAGAGGAGCGGCGATTCGATCATCGGCCGCACCGAAGACGG
>JBDHQG010000186.1:0-7557 GCA_039806925.1 Limisphaerales bacterium | reverse complement strand
TGGTTCAGTTGTTCCTCGCTCAGAATGCCGAGATGCTTCAGCAGGATCTTCAGTCTCGCAATCCGCTGACGGGTGCTGCGGATATGGCGGCGTTGCCGGCGGTAACCACGTCGCGCGCTGGCGAGGCAGTCATCCGCGCGGAACGTGACCGCCCCGCAGCCGAGGATGTCGATGGATTCGGTTTTGGAACCCGTGGTTTGCAGCACGGCCCAGCCGATGGAGCTATGGCCTACGTCGAAGGCGAGTTGCAGGTCTGGTATGACAGGCGGGATTGGCATGGCGGTTCTCCTTGTTGATTGATTTTTGGACAAGCTTCAGACGCCGCTGACCGCAGGAATCTTCAGTCCTTTGCGCCGGTCCTTTACGGCGCTGACGGTTCGCTTGAGGCGTTGGGCAATCTCGCCATCGGGCACCGTGCCGAGCAGGCGATCCTCGGCTGCGGTCCACCTGCGGCGGCGGGTGGGATCGATCCGACCGAGCATGGCGCGGCGCTGGCGAACTACTTCAACGCTGCGGCCAAGAATCCGGGCCGCCTCCACGTCCGAGATGGTGCCAATAAGCCTGTCCTCGCCAGGCATCCAGTTGCGACGTTTGGGAGCAAAGGCCGGGATGCGAAGTTTGAAGCGGCGGACAACGACCGAAACAAGAGTGCGATTGAAGCGTCGGGCAATCTTTTCGTCCCGGCACTTGCCGAGCAGGGCATCTTCTTTGGCAGACCAGGCGCGGCGCTGCGTGTTGAATTTCGGAATGCCAAGAGCGATGCGTTGGGCTTGGATGGCGAACGTGGTACGCCCTAATCGGCGGGCCAGGTCTGCGTCGGACATGGTGCCCACGAGTTTCTTTTCCTTGGAGGTATAGGTTCTGGACTTATGGTCAGGCTTGGGGATGCCGAGTTTTTGACGGCGGATGCTCACGGAGCTTTCGCTGCGTCCGATCTGGCGGGCTACTTCGGCATCGGGCGCGGTGCCGAGCAGGCGATCTTGGTGCGGGGACCACGCATTTGGAAAAACTCGCGGCACACGAGGGATGCCCATTTGGCGGCGACGATAACTCACGACATACCGGTCGCGTCCGAGCTTTTCTGCAATGACAGAGTCGGGGAGCTTGCCGAGCAATTTGTCCTCCTCTGGTGTCCACGGCCGGAAAAAGGGTGCGGGGTTCGGGATGCCCAGTCGTTGCCGGCGGAGACGCACGGCCCCGGTTGTGCGTTTGAATTGCCGGGCGAGAACGTCGTCAGGCCGGGATCCCAGGAGCTTTTGTTGCGCGGCCGTCCACGGTTTTGATCCCTTTCTTTTCAAGAGGGCCGGTATTTTCAACGCGATGCGATGCGTGCGGACCTCGTTCTTGGTCCGGCGGAGGCGTCGGCCAAGCTCGGCGTCGTTGAACTGCCCGAGCATTTTGATCTCACGCGCAGTCCAAGCACGGCGCGCAGTGGGAAGGCAGATGCCCCGCCGTTCGCGTTCGGTGACGACTTCCTTGATGGTGCGCCCAAGGCGGCGGGCCAACACGGAATCGGGCACTCGGCCAAGAAGTTTTATTTCCGAGGTCCGCCAGGTTCCGCCCGTTTCTCCAGTCGTCATGCTTCGTAATTGTTCCTTGAATTCGAAGAGCAGTTTGATAATGGTATTCCCGGAATCAAGACAAAGTTAGATAACGCAAACTGAGTCCCTATCCGCCATGCGGATACACCTGTTCAAAAGCGTTTCTTAAATAAGCCGCTTCAGTTCAAGCTGAAGCGGTTTTTGTTTTGTGCGATGGGCCTTTGGCCGGTGTGCGGCGCAATTGGTCATAGCAGAGAGGGACATTTCTGCACCGAGACGGAACCTTCTTGCCGCGTGAGGTCCGGTTTCAATGGTGCTACGCATGGTGTTCATTGCGGGTTGGTCTGTTAAGAGTATTGGCAAGGGCGATGCTTTGCATCAGGGCGTATGCGTCGGTCGGAGTTGTTGTTCCACGGTTTGTCGTTTCGCCGGAGTTCACGTTCGTGCGTCTCCGTATGGCGATACGGCTTCCGCCCGGAACGCCAGCAACGCAGGAGATGGTTTGAATCCTGATGATATAATCAACGAAGGGAGGTGAATGGAGAATGTCTGAAAGTCCTTTGAAGATGGAGAAGTTCCTCAATGATGTGGTTTCCGCATGGGAGGAGTTGGCTCCGGATGAATCGTTTGCCGGCTTCACGCTGGCGCAGTTCAAGACGAAGGTGAAGCCTTCGTTCGACACGCGCACGGAGGTGTTCACGCTGGAGACTCAGCTCAAGGCGGCACGGCAATCGCGCAATAACGCGGATGCGGTGAGCAATGACGCGGCGCTCAACGTGGTGAACGGAGTGCGCAGCGCGCCCGGCTTCGGTGAGAACAGCGCGCTATACAAGGCGCTGGGTTACGTCCCGAAGAACGAACGGAAGAGCGGCCTGGTCCGCCCTTCTACGAACCCCGTCACGACGCTCAAGGCTGCGTAACGGTCGGGTATTTGGTAGTGACACGGTCGGACTGGCTCGCAGCAGTCCGGCCTTTTTTGTGTTTTTCATACCCCTCGTGCCCGATGATGGTGGCACTGGAGTAATCCAGATCGTTGGTTGCGGCGAGATTGGATCGGACTCGCGTCCGACCGATGCTACCGAGTCCGGAGCGTGGAGATTCAGATCCCTACAACATCATGGCGAGGCGGCGGGCCATGGTGCGGCAGCCGGACCAAAAGGTTTGCGGCGGAGCCGGGCGGCGGTGACGGCGGCGGCACGGAGCCGGAGCGAAGTTCGCCGGTGCTTGCTCGAGAATCGCGTCGTGGAAGAAGAGCGAAATCCATTCCCGGGCTTCGGCACGATCAGTCGGCGATCCGCCGAGCAGTCGCACACGACCAGCGGCGTTGCTGATGAGTTTCGCCTGGCCGAAGCTGGCGATGTGATTCCAGTGGCGCGCTTCATCCATTCCGTTCACAAGTGTTTTCATGGTGCGGCGACTCTACGCGGAGGGGTGGGACAATGGCGGGGTATGTCAAAAATACTTTTCGAGCGATGCCCGGGCGTGTCCCTAGAACTGGTGACTGGCTGGGGACGAGGAATCGGATACCTTGAGGACGTGTTGCACGCCTAGTTCTCAGGTGTGTTTGTGTGAAGAGGCCGGACCTGTTGTCCGGCCTTTCGTTTTTCCGGGATGAAATGCTGGAGGATATTTCTGGTCGAGGCGCAGGGGGCCGCATGCCATTTGCGCATGTTGCTCAGAAGGGCGCTGGTACAAGACGGTGGGCGCGTTGTTTCGTGCTCGTCGGCTGGACGTGGTTGGTGACCAAACGGCGCGCGAAACGACGTGCTTTTCCTGCTTCGATTTGGGTGACAGGCCCGTTTTGAAGATGAGGGTGAGATCTCTTCCCGCCCGCGATTCGGATCATCGTTTTGCTTGAGTCGGACGGGCTTCAGGGCATTCTCTCGGCACATCCCGTTATGAAAACAAAATCCAAATCCCACTTCACTCCCGTCACGCGCCGGACCTTTTTGCGAACCGGCGCAGTGCTCACCGCAGGGGTGGCGGCGCTCTCGCTGCCGGCCCGTGCGCAGACGAACAAGAACAGCAGGCTGCGGATCTTCCAGATCGGCGTCGGCGGCATCGGCGGCCTCGAACGCAACGGGCTCAAGGGCCATCCGATGGTGGAATGGGCCGGCTTCTGCGACGTGGATCGCCGCGAGCTGGAGAACATCAAGAAGCAGCACGCGTCCGCCTGGACGGTGAGTGATTACCGGGAGGCGTTCGCGAATCGCGCCGGGGATTTTGACGCCGCGATTGTCGAGGCGCCGGACTTCCATCACGCGCCGATGATGCTCACGGCGATGAAGCACAACAAACACATCTACGGCCAGAAGCCGCTCGTGCATCAGCTCGACGAGCTGCGCATGATTCGCGACGGCCTCGCCGCGCGGCCGAACCTGGTGACGCAGATGGGCAACCAGCGTTCGTGCAACAAGGGCCGCATGCTCGCCGTGGAAATCCTCCGCAAGAACCAGCTCGGCCGTCCGGTCACCGCCTACGTCTGGACGGGCGGCGTGTCCAAGGGCCATTACTTCTCCGATCCGTGGAGCACCTACTCGCCCGCGCAGCCGGTTCCCGAATACTTGAACTGGGATTTGTGGCTCGGGCCGCTCTCCGCCGACATTCCGTACAATGAAGATCTCGCGCCGCGCCGTTGGCGGGCGTACTGGGAGACGGGCGGCGGCCAGCTCGCGGACTGGGGCTGTCATCTGCTCGACCTGCTTTACTTCGCGTACGAGATGCCGCGTCCGGAAGCGGTCCTCACCCACACGCCGCGGCCCTCGAACACCGGTCACACCGCGCACAACATGAGCACGATCACCTATCCCGGCGGCGGCCCGTTCGCCCGGGACAAGTTCGTCGTGCATTACAACGACGACGCGTTGCTGCCGTCCTTTGCCGCGCTGAACCTGCCGCCGATCAAGCCCGGCGCGAACCACACCATGGTCGTCTGCGAGGAAGGCACGCTGCTGCTCCAGGCGGACGGCATGCCGCAAATCTTCCGCAAGGGCAGGGAAGTGAAGGACGAGCCGATGCCGGAGATCGGCTCGCGCAATCACTGGAAGGACTGGGCGGACAATTGTCTCGGCGACAAGAAGCCGCTCTGGACGCCATTCCAGATCGGCTGGCGCATCACCGAGCCGGCGTTGCTCGCGGTGAAGGCGACGCGTTTTCCCGGCGAGGAACTCCGCTGGGATGCCGGGAGCTTCCGCTTCACCAACAACGAAAAGGCGAACCAGGCGATCGTTATGCGAAAATATCGCGATGGTTTCGCGCCGCCGTCGGTGGGCTGATGCACGGCGTTTTCAAGTCTTGAAATGAACCTGCCGACCCGGGCGCGTCGGCGGAGTTCAGCATGTTCTACATGGGGGCGGCGTCATCCACGGCACTGTGGATGACGCCCGCCTTGACCGTCAGGTTGCTGACGGTGGCGGGCTGGTGTTCCCGGCGAGTTTGTCCTGCCGCGGTTTCGCATTTCAGAACGCTTCCTCCTGTCGCGCGGAATTTCACCCCTGCGGAACCGCAGTCCGCCTTCGGTAAAGGCTGCTTCACCACATTTCCGCGCGGCTTCCGGCTGTATTTGATCCCGGTCAAACTTTTTCCAGGGAGAATTGCTACTTTCTCGCTCATTCCACGGCCAGCAGTTCAGGCACGCCAGACGCGTGATCGAAGCCGTGGGCTTGTCCACATCACCCAAACCGCATGAACGTGCATCAACCAAAACGAAACGGCCCTTCAGCCTGTGGCTGGGCCTCGTGGCTCGCGCGCTTCTCGATGGGCACACTGCTTTTCGAGACGATTACCGGCCTGGCCGTCACGCTCGCGCCGTTCCATTCTTCGATCCAGTACGGCGTCCTGATCCACACCGCCATTGGCGCGCTGACGCTGCTGCCGGTGGCGTGGTACTGCCTGAAGCACTGGCTCGAATACCGCCACTGGGCGTGGTCGCACGTCACGGTGCTCGGCTACGTGGCGTTGCTCGGGCTGGCGGTGTGCTCGGCCTCCGGCCTGGTGCTCATGGGCGAAGCGCTGTTCGGCGTGCGCACGACGCCGCTCTGGCGGCAGACGCATCTGGTCTCGACGCTCGTCATGCTGGCCGGGCTGGGGCCGCATTTGTGGATTGTCTTCGCGAAGGCGCGGCGCAACGACGCGGCTCCGGCGGCGCGCGGATACATGGGGCAATCGTGCATCGCGGCGCTGCTGGGGGTGGCGCTGATGGTGGCGTTGCCGGCGCTTTATTCGGGAACGAAATACGTGAACCAGTTCCCGGACGATTACAATTTCCTCTACGGCACGAACCGCCCCTTCGCCCCCAGCCTCGCGAAGACGGACACGGGCGGCGCGTTCGACGGCAAGTCGCTGGCCGGTTCGCACTCGTGCGGCACGGCCGGCTGCCACGAGCAGATCACGAAGGAATGGCAGCCGAGCGCGCATCGTTACGCGGCGATGGACCAGGTGTTCCTCGGCATCCAGAACGTGATGGCGAAGCAGAACGGCGCGGAGTCCACGCGCTACTGCGGTGGCTGCCATGATCCGATCTCGCTCTTCAGCGGCACGAAGAACATCTTCGTCGAAAACCTCACCGGCCTCGATGGTTACCAGGAAGGCATCTCGTGCCTGGCCTGCCACGCGATTCGCGAAACGGACATCAAGGGCAACGCGAACTACACCGTCACGCAGCCGCGCGAGTATCTCTGGCAGTGGAAGACGAACGGCCTGGCGCGGCTGGCGCGTGACTTCCTGATTCGCAGTTACCCGGACGAACATGCGAGGCTCGCGAAGCGTTCATTCAAGAAGCCTGAGTATTGCGCCGCCTGCCACAAGCAGTTCATCGACGCCGAGGTGAATCGCGTCGGCTGGGTGCAGCTTCAGAACCAGTACGACAACTGGGCGAACTCGCACTGGAACAAAAAGGGCGACCCGCGCAAGACCGTCGAGTGCCGCGAGTGCCACATGCCGCTGGTCGCCTCGACGGATCCCGCCGCCGGCGACGCGCTTGATTACAACCGCCAGTCTGGCGACAGGAAGCATCGCAGCCACCGCTTCATCGCGGCGAACACCATCATCCCGCACGCGCAACGCGATGAATTGCCCGGCTGGGAGGAGCATCTGCGGCTCACCGAAGAATGGTTGAAGGGCAATCTGCCGGTTCCGGAAATCGCCGACAAATGGGCGAACGGCCCCATCGTGACGGTGAACCTCACGGTGCCGCCCAGCGTCGCGCCCGGCGAAACGATTCCGCTCAAGGTCACGATGGGATCGAACAAGGTCGGCCACGATTTTCCAACCGGCCCGCTCGACATCATCCAGAGCTGGCTGGAAATCCACGTCACCGACGGCGCGGGCGGCACGATCTGGGCCTCGGGCCGGCGCGACGCGAAGAACTTCATCGAGCCGGGCACGTTCCTCTTCAAGGCCGAGCCGGTGGACCAGCACGGCAATCTCATCGACCGCCACAACCTCTGGGAAATGGTCGGCGTGCGCTACCGCCGCGCGCTCTTCCCCGGCTACTCGGACCAGGTGCAGTTCCAGATTCCGTGTTCGGGCGCGCTGGCGCAGCACGGCACGAACGCGCCGTCCGCGCGCGGGGATTCCTTCGAGGTGCCGGTGCCGGAGCTGCCGAAGCTCGACGCGCCCGGCGAGTACCACATCGCCGTGTCCCTGAACTACCGCAAGGTGGACCAGTTTCTCCTGAACTACCTGCGCGGCGAAACGAACAAGCTGACCGCGCCCGTGACGCAAATCGCCCGGGCGACCGCCACGGTGAAGGTGAAGCCCAAGCAGACGGCGGCGCTTCCGGAGCGGGTTTCCTTTCCCACCACCGCCTCACAAGGCAAACCATGAGCGACTCTTTCAGCCCGCGCCGTCGTCGCCTGCGCAGGACGGTCGTGACGCTTGCGGTACTGGCGCTCGCCGGGATTGCCGCCGCGACAGCGATTTACCTGAAGTCGCGCCCGACTCAGTACCGTCCCGACGAGCAGAACGCGGACATCACCAGCGAACTGGCGCGCAATCTCCCACCCGATGCCCCAAA
>JBDHQG010000185.1:0-7580 GCA_039806925.1 Limisphaerales bacterium | reverse complement strand
GGTCCCGCCCGACACGAGGCGGAAGCCCTCCTCGCCGAGGCCGGCGGCGAGGGCGTGCGCGTTCGCGACGATCTGGTGCGCGTACTCCTTGAACTCGGGCGTGGCCGCTTCGCCGAACGCCAGTTGCGGGCAAACCTCGCCGAGGGATGTTCGTCGCACATGGCGGTCGAGCAACTTGTGGTAGACGCCTTTGATCCCGGTGCCGGCGTGAAGTTGGGATGTCTGACGGGGCGTCTACGGATGTACGGATTGTGAGAGAAGGAAGTCCCCCAATTGATCCACATACCAGCCCGGCCAGCCGTCGCCGTCGCCGTGAATCAACCGGCGGGCATTGGTTTCCCCGGCCTCGATCAGGGCGGCGCGCAGAGCCTGTCGCGGATCGTCCTCGAACCGGGCCGGAGCCTCAAAGGTCATCTCCATTCCGCTCACGGGATGGCGCAAGGTGATCGACGCGGCGTGAAGACAGAGGCGCGGCCATTTCGTGCCGCCGTAGGAGGAATCGCCGAGGATGGGAAAGCCCAGGTCCGCGGCGTGGACGCGAATCTGGTGCGTTCTTCCGGTCACGGGCTCCGCTTGGACCAGCGTGGCGCCCGGCTGGCCGGCCTGGATCTGGAAGCGCGTTTCGGCCCGGTCGCCGCCGGCGTGGAGCGGGCGGCTCACGTAACGCTCGCCAAGCCGGACAATCGCGGACTCGGCGACGATCCGCTCCGTTTGCACCGGCCGGTCTGTCTTGAGGAGGTAGCGCTTGTGGATCGTGCGCGCGGCGAACTGTTCGGTCAGCGACTTGTTGGCGCGGGCGGTTTTGCCGAACACCATCACGCCGGAGGTTTCCTTGTCGAGCCGGTGGACGATGGCGAGGTCCGCCCAGCGCGGTTCCCGGTGTCGCAACCATTCGTAAACGCCCTCGCCGGCGAACGGCGAGGGCGAATGGGTGTTCATTCCGGCGGGCTTGTCCACCGCCAGGAGATGATCGTCCTCGAAGACGATCAGGGTCGCTGCGCCGTTGTGCTTCACTCGCGGGCCGTTTGATCCACCGCCGGCAGGTTGATGTCGTTCCCGGTTCGGAACCAGTCGAGATCGCGTCCCGGGTTCACGGCGCGCAGGGCTTCGACAGTGATGCCGTACCGCCGGACCACGCGGATGATGTGCTCGCCCGGCTGCACGCGGTGCCTGGCCGGCATGCGCGTGGTGGCAAGCGTGCCTTCGAGCGATTCGCCGGTGAGATCGTGATAAAAACGCCACGGCCTGCCGCGTTCGCGATTCATCATCCATTCGGTTTCCTCGGCGCTGTTCCCGAGCAGGCCCCCGGGCAGCTGGAGCCAGAGGATGTCTTGCGGCACTTTCCCGCGCCCGGTCAGGATCTTTTGCCGGCCGGGCAGCTGCGCCTGCCAGAAGCTGGCGCTGGATTGAACGCTGATCGTTTCGCCGGACGCGGTGTTGAACTGGACGACGTTCCTTCCGTCAGTGTTCAGCGCCACCGTCAACCGGCCTGGTTGCGCCGGGCCGGACGCGGATTTTTTCCACGCGGCCTGTCCTTCGCGAATCACCCAGCCGGGTTCGGAAAGGTTCATGGCGGGTTGAGGAGGCAGGGAGGCGCAGCCATGCAGAAGGACGGCGGCGGCCAAGGCCGGCAGCCATTTCAGGCGGATGCGGACAACAATCGGTTTCATGACGGTGGCCAAAGTAAACGTCACCACCCTGCCGCCGGTCGAGCACAACTCTCGTCGTGGTGACCGTGTTCTGTTTCAGCGCTTCGGCCTCCGGTCAGAAATAATTCTGAGCATGTTGCCCAAAACACGCGGACCGCGGACGGTCCCCGTCCGCAGCGGGTGAAGCGCGTCGTCAGCGTGGAAGTTTGCCAGCACCGTCGTCCGGGCGACGCGCTGCGAGGCGGGACGGCTCGTGGTCCGGGTCAAGGAGCGCGTCGCTCCGCGCGCGCCGGAGAACGCCGATGACGAGCAGAGATTCCCGCACATTCAGAGAAGCCGCCGATTTAGAAATCCATCGGTGGCTTCCCTGAATCTGTGGGAGCATTGGCTTCTCCGCGTTCCGGCGCGCCCACCTTTCCTGATGGGGGCGGCGGTTGGCCAACAGGCCCTTTGGGAAGCGCTGATTGAACCACGAATGGACAGGAACCAACACGAATGAGGCGGTTGGAAGCCTTGATTTCATTGGTGTTCATTGGTGTCCATTCGGGGTTGAAGGATTTGTTCAGCACTTCCTTTGGAGGCGCTCTTTTCCATTGCCGGGCGCAAATGCGGCTTCCTTTTTGAAACATTTTTGCTACGTTCTGCCGAGATCACCCTTGAGTGGCGCATGGGCGCCTGAACTGTGTGCGGTTCCTTATTGTCGTTTATGAAGTTCATACTACTCGCCGGCCTGTCCTTCCTGACCTTCCTGTCCTCCATTGAAGCTGCCGTGCTGTTCGATCGCGGAACGGCATGGAGATGGCGTCCGGGCAACACCGAGGCCTCGACGCCGGTGGACGCATGGCGCGCCATTAATTTCAACGACTCGGCCTTCACCACCGCGCCGGCGCCGTTTTACTACGGCGAGTCCCTCACGGGCGGCACGGTGATTTCCGGGATGCAGAACGTCTACGGCAGCATCTTCCTGAGAAAGACATTCGTCCTGAACGACGTCTCGCAGATCGGCGGGCTGAAGCTCGGCGCGATTGTCGATGACGGCTTTGTCGCGTGGATCAACGGCACCGAGGTGCGGCGCGTGAACATGTCCGGCGGCGCGGGGACGGCGGTGACCATCAGCACGCTGGCAAACAACGCCACGGAGCCGGTGCCGTTCGAGGTCGTGACGCTGGCGAATCCCGGCAGCTACCTCGTCACGGGCACCAACGTCATCACCGTGCAGGTGTTCCAGAGCGCGGTGAGCAGCAGCGATTTGATCTTCGATGCCTCGCTGGAATCCATCGTTTCCGAAACCATTCCGCCGACGGTCCAAAGCGTCGTTCCGGCGGCGGGCGCGGTCTCCAATCTCGCCTCCATCACCGTGACCTTCAGCGAGCCGGTCAGCGGCGTGGCGGCGGCGCACTTGCTGGTCAATGGCATTGGCGCGGCGAGCCTCGTGCAGGTGAATGCCTCCACCTACACGTTCGGCTTCGAGCAGCCCGCGTATGGCAATGTCGCCATCTCGTGGAGCGCCGCGCACAACATCTTCGATCAGGCCCTGCCGCCGAACCGCTTCGATGGCGCGGGCGCAGGCGCGACGTGGAATTACACCCTGGTGGACAACACGGCCCCGGTGGTCGCGGCGCTCACGCCGGGCGCGGGTTCCACCGTGCGTTCGCTTTCCAATGTCACCGTGCTCTTCAGCGAGGCGGTCACCGGAGTTAATGCGGCGGATCTGTTGATCAACGGCGCGCCGGCGACGGGCGTTGCCGCGGTGGCGGCGCGTGAGTTTGCCTTCACGTTCCCCCAGCCTCCGACCGGCCTGGTGCAGATGGCCTGGGCGCCGGCGCATGGCATTGTGGACACCGCCGTGCCGGCCAATCCGTTCGCCGGCGGAAGCTGGACTTACCGGCTGGACCCGAATGCCTCCGACGCCGCGCCCTACATCAGCGAATTCATGGCGTCGAACACGCGCACAAGCGGGGTCGGAAGTTTGATCGATGAGGACCAGGAGCCGGTGGACTGGGTTGAGATCTACAATCCAGGCGGCACAACGGTGAATCTCGACGGGTGGTACCTGACCGACAACTCCGGGAACCTGACGAAGTGGAAGTTTCCCGCCACCAACATCGCCAGCGGCAGTTTTCTCGTCGTGTTCGCGTCGGGCAAGGACCGGAGCGTGCCGGGCGCGCGGTTGCACACGAGCTTTTCCTTGAGCGGCGGGGGGGAATACCTCGCGCTGGTCAAGCCGGATGGACAAACGATCGCGAGCGAGTTTAGCCCGGCCTACCCGCAGCAATTGCCGGACGTCTCCTACGGCTACGCCCAGGCCGGATCGCCTCCGGGCTACACGCTCGGCACCGAGAGCGTTTACTTCACGACGCCCACGCCGGGCGCGGTCAACCTCGGCGGCACCGCGGTGCCCGGGCCGGTGATCGAGGACGTCAAACACACGCCCAACGTGCCGCTGGATGACGAGGATCTCGTCGTGACGGCGAAGGTGCGTCCCTCCTTCCGCGCGATTGCGGGCGTGACGATGCGCTACCGCATCATGTTCAACGCGGAGATTTCCACGCCGATGTTCGACGATGGCGCGCACGGCGACGGCGCGGCGGGCGACGGCGTGTACGGCGCGATCATTCCGGCAAACCTGTCCACCAACGGGCAGATGATCCGCTACCTGATCGCGGCGACTGATGTGAGCGCCGGGGCCTCACGCTGGCCGCTGTTCACCAGCCCGACTGCGACGGAGGAATATCTCGGCACGGTGGTGAACCCGGACTACGTCACGAGCAAGCTGCCGATCTTTCATCTCTTCGTCGCGCCCGGGCAGATGGCGGGAATCGACTCCGAATCAGGCGGACGCCTCGCGTTTTTCTACGATGGCGAGTTCTATGACAACGTTTACATGGAGCTGCGCGGCAACACCTCCGCCGGCTTGAACAAGAAGGCGCACCGGCTCGAATTTATCCGCGGCCACGAGTTGCGCCACGCGGGCCCGGGACCGCGCTCGCGCAAGTCCACGCTCCTTGCCGAAAAGCTCGACCCCGCCTACCTGCGCCAGCACCTCTGCTTCTGGCTGCTCAACGCGCTGGGCGTGCCCACGCAATATGATTACCCGGTTCGCGTGCAGATGAACGGCGCGTTCTACCAGCTCGCCTTCCACGGCGACGTGCTCGGCCAGGAGCAGATGGAACGCCTCGGCTACGATCCCAAGGGCGCGCTCTACAAGGCGGTGGGCAACCTGGTGCCGGGCTTCACCAGCACCGGCGGCTTCGTGAAGCTGGAGCCGGACAACGATCCGAGCCGCACCGATTACCTCGCGCTCGCCAACGGCATCAACGAAGCCTCGCCGGTCGCCACCCGGCGCGCGTCCGTGTTCGACATGCTCGACGTGCCGCAGGTCATCAACCACCTCTCCGGCGCGCGTTGGTGCGCGGAGAATGACGACGTCTGGGCCAACATGTGCCTCTATCGCGACACCTTTGGCGACGGCCTCTGGCGCTGCATTCCGTTCGACATGAATGCCTCCTGGGGCCAGCTCTACGGCGGCAGCGATCCGCTGGAAGCCACGGTGGACTCCTCCAAGAGCCACCCGCTCTACGGCGGCTCGAGCACGGGCGGAAACTACAACCGTCTTTACGACGTCATCGTGACGCTGCCGGAAACGCGCCAGATGCTGCTGCGTCGTCAGCGCTCGCTCCTGGACAAGTTTGTGCAGCCGCCCGGCACGCCGGCCGACCAGCTCGTCATGGAGAACTACATCAAACACATGACGAACCTCATTCACCCGGAGGCGCTGCTCGACCGGGCCAAGTGGGGCAACTCGGACTGGGCCGCCAACAAAACGTTCCCGCAGGGCGTTGACAACCTGCTCAATCAATTCGTCGGCCCGCGCCGCAATCACTGGTATGCGACGCACTCGATCACGAACACGCTGAAAACCATCGGCACCGGGAACGGGAACAACGCCGGCATCCCGCTGGCGCAGCCGTTGAATCTCACGCTCGACATCGTGGGCGTGGAGTTCAATCCCTCCGGCGGCAATCAGGAGCAGGAATTCATCTGCGTCAGCAACCCGGCGCCGATCGCCGTGGACATCACCGGCTGGAAATTGCAGGGCGCGATCGACTTCACCTTCAAGCCGGGCACGGTGCTGCCCTCGAACAGCGTCGTCTACGTCTCGCCGAACACGGTTCAATTCCGCGCGCGCGCCTCGGGACCGCGCGGCGGCCAGGGCCTGTTCGTCGTCGGGCCCTACAAGGGCCAGCTCTCCGCCCGCGGCGAAACCATCGAAGTCGTCAACGACCTCGGCATGGTCGTGAAGACGAATCGTTACACCGGGAACCCGAGCCTCGTGCAGCAGTTCCTGCGCGTGACGGAGATCATGTATCGCCCGTCCGCCCACGCCTCGAATCCCGATCCGGAACAGTTCGAGTACCTCGAGCTGCGCAACATCTCCCCGGGCGTCACGCTGAACCTCGCGGGCGTGCGCTTCATCAACGGCATCGAGTTCAACTTCTCCGGCAGCGCGGTCACCAGCCTCGCGCCGGGCGCGCGCGTGCTGGTGGTGAAGAACCAGACGGCGTTCAACGCGCGTTACGGCGGCGGCCTGCCGGTCGCCGGCCAGTTCACCGGCAACCTCGACAACGCCGGCGAGCGCCTCCAGCTTCTGGATGCCGCGAACGAGGAGGTTCACGACTTCAGCTACAACAACTCCTGGTATCCGGTGACCGACGGGCTCGGCTTCTCGCTGGGCGTCGTGGACGAAAACGCCGATTCCGGCGAATGGGGCCGCCGCGCGCAATGGCGTCCGAGCGGGGTGGTCAATGGGACGCCGGGTGCCGCGGATCCCGGGGCAACCACGTTCCCCGGCGTGATCGTGAACGAGGTGCTTTCGGCCTCGACCCCGCCCCAGGTGGATGCGATTGAGCTGTACAATCCGACGGCGGGCGCGGTGGACATTGGTGGCTGGTACATTTCGGACGACCGGCTGAGCCCGAAGAAATATCGCATCCCGGCGGGCACCACAATTTCCGCGGGCGGCTACGTCGCATTCGACGAATCGCAGTTCAACACCGGCGGCACGGCGTTCGCCTTCAGCTCGAACAACGACGAGGCGTGGATCTTCTCCGGCAATTCCGCGGGCGATCTCACGGGCTACGCGCAGGGCTTCACCTTCGGCGCCGCCGAGGCGGGCGTTTCCTTCGGACGCCACGTCACCAGCACGACGAATGAACATTTCGTCGCGCAGTCGGCACCGACCATCGGCGCCGCCAACGCCGGCCCGAAGGTCGGGCCCATCGTCATCAGCGAGATCATGTATCGCCCGATCGCCGTCGGCACGAACGACAACTCGGCGGATGAATTCATCGAGCTGCGCAACATCACCGGCGTCCCGGTGCCGCTGTTCGACCCGGCGAACCCGGCGAACCTCTGGAAGCTCACCGAGATGGTCGATTATGTCTTTCCCCCGCAGATCTCCATCCCGGCGGGCGGCTCGGTTCTCGTGGTGAATTTCGACTGGACCAATGAACAGCTGGTCGCCGCGTTCCGCGCCAAATACGGCGTCACGCCGCAGACGCAGATCTTCGGTCCCTACAACGGCAAGCTCGACAACGCGGGCGGCCGCATCGAGCTGAAAAAGCCGGGCGTTCCGGTGTCGGACGGCGTGCCTTACATCCTCGTGGATCAGATCGAGTACGACGACGACGCGCCGTGGCCGGTGGCGGCGGACGGCGGCGGGCCTTCGCTGCAACGCGTCAACGAGTCGGCCTATGGCAACGATCCGGCGAACTGGGTCGCGGTCGGCCCGACGGCGGGCGTCCCCTATGTCTCGGGCGGCACGCCGCCGGTCATCACCGTGCAGCCGCAATCCAAACAGGCCGTCGCCGGACGCAGCGCGACGCTGGGCGTCCAGGTCTCCGGAACCGCGCCGTTCTTCTACCAATGGCG
>JBDHQG010000184.1:0-7595 GCA_039806925.1 Limisphaerales bacterium | reverse complement strand
GCGCGGGGGCCGCTCGCCTGTCCTGCGGGCGGGCGGGGCTCACCTGGCCGCCGTCTTCGCGGAGTCGCCCTTGATTTTGTAGAGGTGCCGGTCGGTGCGGATGTAGAGCGCGTCATCGGCTGCCGCGTAGGAGGCGAGGGTGCGCTCGCCGAGGTCGTTCGCGGAAAGTTTCTCGAAGGTCTTGCCCGCCTTGACGACCACGCCGATGCCTTCTTCGTTCTGGAAATAAATCCGGCCGTTGGCGTGCAGCGGCGAGGAGGAGTGGTTGCCGCCGACCCGTTCCTGCCAGTGGACGGTGCCGGTCTTCGCATCGACACAGCTGGCGATGCCGCCATCGGAGACCATGTAGAGCTCGGTGCCGACGAGCAGCAGCGAGGGCGTGTTCGGCGCGCCTTTCTTCATGGTCCAGGCGACGTGAGTGTCGGTGACGTCGCCGGTGCCGTCGACCCGGATCGCCATCACGACGGGCGTGTCATAGCCGGTGCCGATGAAGATCATTCCGTGGCCGAGGACCGGACGCGGGATGACGGAGTAACCTTCGCCGTAGCGGGCGCGCCAGATTTCCTTGCCTGTCTCTGGATCGAAGGCGCACACGGCGCCGCTGCCAGGGCTGATGATTTGTGGCCTGCCGTTCACCGTTATCAGCAGCGGGGTGCTGAACGAAAACGTTTTCTTCGCGTGCGTCACGCGGGGCGTTTTCCAGATCACCCTGCCGGTCGCCTTGTCGAGGGCGACGACAAAGGGATCGCTCCCGCCGTCGCAGCTGAACACGAGTTTGTTGCCGACGAGGATGGGCGATCCGCCATTGCCGTGGACGGGCGAGTACGAGAGGTCGGAGTTCTTCCAGATGATTTTGCCGTCGAGGTCGAGGCACGCGGTGCCCTGATGGCCGAAGTGAACGTAGACGCGGCCGTCAGCGACAATGGGCGTGGGGCTCGCGTGGCTGTTTTTGCTGTGAATGCGCGGCGCGGAGGCTTGCTCCTGCCCGAAGACGGCGACATCCCAGAGGATTTTTCCGGACGCCTCGTCGAGGCAAAGCGCGCGCAGCGACATCGGTTGATCGCCGCCTTCGCCGACGGCGGAGGTCAGGTAGAGCCGTCCGTTCACGAGCACGGGGGAAGACCAGCCGCGCCCGGGAATGGCCTGCTTCCACGCGACGTTTTGGCTGGCGTTCCACTGGAGGGGAAGCGACTTGCTCCCGGCGTGGCCTTGTCCGGTGGGGCCGCGGAATTCCGGCCAGTCCTGCGCGGCGGAGGCACCGGCGGCGAGGAATAATCCGCAAGCGAGCGAAACGAGCGTGGGTTGAATCATGCGGCGACGATGGATTTGCCGCGCTCGGGCGTCAAGACGGCGTGGGGCTGCCTCGCGAGTGCCGCGCGGCAATCCACAGGCCGATCAGCGCGACGACGAGGCCGCCGGCGAGATCCACGAAGTAATGGAAGCGCAGCAGCACGGTGGAACACCAGAGCAGGACGCACGGCAGGAGGCACAGCCAGAAACGCCGGCGCGCGTGCCACCAGTCGAAGATGAGCAGGTAGAACGAGACGGCGAAATGGAGGCTGGGGAAGACATCCACGCCGTTGCTGCCGGAATTCACCATCGCCAGCGTGGCGGGAATCACGAGCGGGCCTTGCAGCGGGACGTTGAATTCCATCCAGCGATGCGGTCCGCCTGCGGGAAACACCGTGTAGGAAAGAAAACCGAGGCCGTAAACCGTGAACAGCCCCACGATGCACTGGCGGAAGCGCGCGAGATCGCGGATGCAGTAAACGCCCGGCACGGCGACGAGGTGAATGAAGAAGAACAGGTACCCGAGCATCAACGTGTCGTTCAGCCACGGGCGGCTCCACGCCTGGTAGGAGACGGCCGGCGTCTCGCCGAGGATGGCGCGGTCGAGGTTCAACAATGGAACGTCCACTTTCGCGAGCCCAAGCGCCGGGAGCGCGCCGCCGAGCGTGTAGAAAGTGACGCCCATCACGACCGGATAATAGAGCAGCCGCAGCCGCCAGCGTCGCGGCGTGGGATGGGCCTCGGCCCAACGCCAGATTCCGAAGGCGCCGAGCAGGCTGGCGAGGAAAACGAGCGGGAAGACGTGAACAGGGCCAAGGCCAACGGCCAGCCGCAGCCACGTCACCGCGAGGAAAAGTCCGAAGGCGATCTCGTGCGGCAGGAGCGCTGCCGTCGCACGCTTGGGGGTGGCCGACGGAGCGGAAGCCTCGTCAGCAAGGACGATTTCCGGCACCGGTCTCTCTTCTGTTTCGCCGCGTGTTGTCACAACCAGGAAACCAAGTTGTGACAGCTTTCCGTCGCAGCGACAAGCGCCGCGGAAATGTTTCCGCCTTGGATGAAGCGGCGGCGGTCCTGTTCAGCGCGATTTGCCGGCGAGCAATTCGACGAGGCCGGTCAGGACTTCGTCGCGATCCTGCCCGTCGAGCGCGAGCGCGAGCTGCGCGGTAAGTAGGCCGTATTTCGCTCCGATGTCATGGCGGCGACCCTGAAGCTCGCTGGCAAGATAACGTTCGCGGGAGGCGAGTGTTGCGAGCGCGTTGCTGAGATGCACGCCGCCTTTTGCACCAAGTCGCGCCACGTCATCGGCGAGCAGTTCCATCACGAGCGGCGTGAGGACGTGCATGCCGAAGAAACAGAGATAGTGGCCGGCGCGCAGGCCGGGAACGATCAGGCGTTGCTCGGCTTCCGTGGGAGTTGGCTTCTCGACGACTTCCGCGATCTCAAAGAGCCCCTTGCGTCCGGTGACAAGGCGTCCACCGATCGCGCCGTAGAAGGGCAGCTTGCTTTCATGCGTGGCCTGCACGGCGGAGACGCTGCAATTCTCGGCGGCGGCGGTCTCGACGAGCTGCTGGGCGCAACGCTTCTGCGTTCCGCTCAGGTAAAGATGATCGCCCACGAGCAACAGGAACGGCGCTTTGCCGGTGAACTCGCGTCCACAAAACACCGCGTGGCCATAGCCGAGCGGCGTGGTCTGCTCGATGAACTGGAGGCGCCTGGCGTGCGGTCCGGCGGCGGTGGCGTAGGCGGCCTGATCGCCGGGACAAACGATGACGCAGATCTCCTCAATGCCGGCCTGGAGAATCTCCTCGATGATGATCTGGAGCGCCGTTTTGGTGACGCCGTCGCGGTCCACGAGGCTTTGCAAGGGCAGGGTGCGCTGGGATTTCCCGGCGGCGGTGATGATGGCTTTCTTGATGTCCACGGAGATGCCTTTCGTAAATCGCGGCGACGCTCACAGAATGACGCGTTTACGTCAATGCGCCGTCCGTTGGCGATAAGGGAAAACGTTTTCGCAATGCGTGAACGACGGCATTGTTGGCGCGGGATGAAATCATTTCCAACGGCGAGCATCCTCGTGTGCGTGCGAGCCAGAGGGTGATTCCGAGAAGGAGCGCCGTGATGACCATGTTCGGCCAGCCATTCAACGGCCATTGGCCCGACCAGGTCCACTGCCACGCCTGTGAAAGCGGAGCGAGATACGGAATCGGCCATTGCTCGCCGTCGGGTCCGCGTGCGCCGACGAGATCGCCGATGAGATGCGTGTGGAAGCTGACGAAGACCAACGCCGCGGTCAGGAGTCGTTGTCGCGCGAAGCAGGCAGCGAGCACGGTGACCAGCAGGCAGAACCCGAGATTGTGGCCGAGGACGTGATGATACTCCGACCACCACCGCAACGGCTTCTCGAAATGGCGAGTCGCGACTTCGGCAATCAACCCGAGTCCATCGACATCGGGAATGACGCCGGCGATGGTCACCATCGCGCGCTCACGTCGATTGAGCGGCGCGACGTTCGACGTGACCCAGCCGAGCAGAAGATGAGTGACCGGACTCATGCTTCGTTATCGGCAGGAGTGGCGGGTTTAATTCGCCGGTTTGAAGAATCCGCTTTGCTTCGTCTCCACGCCCGGCGCCCAGATGCGGATGTTGTCCACCATGCCGGTGTCGTCGAACGATCCAAAGCCAATCTGGCCGGAGCCGAAGGTCTTGTCCTCCGCGACCATGATCGGCTTGGTGAGATCGTCGAAGTAGACCTTGATGCTTCCGGCGGCGACGTTCCGTTCGAGGCGAACCTTGTGCCAGACGCCGAGCCCCCAGTTCACGCCCTTCGTCGTTTCCGTGGCGAAGTTCTTCCGCGGCGTGCCATTCACGATGAAAACATTGTGTGCGTTCGGGTCCGCCGCGGTCGCGATGTGCGTGTAGTAAAAGTTGGTGGGCGACTGGAAGCCGAAGAACAGGCACATGTCGCGGTGGCCGTATTCCTTGCCGGTCTGAATCAGGTCCGCCTCCAGCACGAAGTCTCCGAACATCTTGTCCGCGATCAGCGCGATGTTCACGGGCGAGCGGACGATGGGCGCGTACTGGCTCTGCTTCACCAGCGCGAGCGCGGAGATGTCGTTGGTCTTCGCGAAGGACCACGCGTTTGGATCTGTGAATCGAAAATCCTTCAGCGCGGCCGCGCCATCGAACTGCTGCTCATACACGAGCCGGTAGCCCGCCGGAACGCCGGCGCCCGTGGCGGTCGTCGTGGAGATGATGAATCCGGCCAGGAGTCCGCCGGGGAGCAAGTTGAGGCATTTCATGTGTCGCAGCATAGAGGGAATCCGGCCTGTTGGTCACCGGATTTTTGTTCCCGCCGGAGGCGCGTGGATGGTTGCGCCTCCGGCGGACGAGATGGCGGAACTTCACATCGGCTTGCAGACGCGGCGCAGGTGTTGCGTGGCGGCCTCATGACGGATGTAGCGATGCCAGACAAAGATGAGGTCGAACAGCAGGGCCGCCAGCCACCACAACGCGAGCAGCGCGGTCAGCGCCGTGGCCACCGGCCAGATGGAGGGCGGCTCCTCCTGCTTGTTGTTCAGCAGGATGAAGATCATCAACGTGGCCGTGCCTCCGCCCCAGAGCATGAGGGGCTTCATGCCGGCGCGCGGATACAGGCGGCTCCACCACGCGACGACGACGCTCAGCAGGCAGACGAAGCCAATGGTCGCGGCGGTGAGCAGCGCATCGCCCGCGTCCGTGACGCCGGCCTTCTCCAGCAGAAAGCCCGGCAGCGCCGCGAGCGCGTCGCGAGTGGTCAGGGAGGCGCACTTCCAGTAAATGGCGCTGCACGCCACGAACAATGCGCCGGCGATCCAGAACCACTTTTGCGAGCCCTTCAGGTGTGGGTTCACCAGGCGCGGAATGCGCGCCAGCAACGTGAGCCCGGCGATCAGAAACGCCACGCCGATGACGTCGCCCGCGAAGCGCAGCGGAAGCACGCTCATCTGGTTGAAGGCGAGGACGGATTTTTCAACGGCGTAAACCCCGGCGAACAAAAGCGTCAGCGGGATGCTGTAGGACACGAAATAGGTGACCAGCCAGACCAGCTTTCTGTCCGGCGGCGGGCTCGTCTCCCGCCTGGCCTTGTCGTCTCCATCGCCCGGCTCCTCGCCGGCGCGAACGACGGTGTTGATGAAATGATCGAAGACCTCCGGGTCGCCCCAGTAGTCATTGTGAGCCTTTCCGGGCAGGTAGTAACGCGAGAAGCCGTGATCGTGCTCCGGCGGGAAGTTGAACGTCGTCACCCCATGGCGCCCCATCCATTCGCGCGCCGTATCGAGATTGAACCCGACGGGATCGCCGAAGTCATAGTAGTTGTGCCATTGAATCGTGTCGCGGGCCCGGTGGGGACACTGGCCCTCAAAGCCGAACAGGTCGCTCCACAGGATGATGTGCTTGTCGATGGGCGACCCCAGCGTCATGTAACCCTTCACCTGATCCAGCCAGGCCGGCGTCTTGTTCTGCCACATCGCGTGAAGGAGCGCGAGGTAGGAGACGACCGTGCCCTCGCTGTGCGCCACGACGTGGAACTCCGCGTCCGGATACGCCGCCGCCAACCGCTCCATCTGTGAATCAAACCGGCCAAGAATGCGCCCTCGCAGCCGTTCGAACTCCGCCACCACCTGCACGTCGTTCACATAGTCGGAGAGGATCTCGTTCAGGCTGAAATTGGCGAGCCCCGCCTTGCGCGCGAGAAACGCCATCGTTTCGATCAGGCGGATCGTCTCGATCATTTCTTCCACCACGCGGCTGGCGAGCTGATAGTTCACCCCGCGCCCCGCGCTGCCCGTTGTGAACTCCAGCCGCTCCACCGCGCGCGTTGCCCACTCCTTCGTTTCCTCCAGCACGTAGCCGCGTCGCACGATGATGCGCGGGATGTCCGCCCAGTGAATCTCGGCAAAGGCGAAGGGATGCTCCGCGTGCTCCCCCAGCGCCACCGGCACCGCGCCGCCGTAAAAACGGCCCAGAGGGAGCCGGTGGGCGCGCCCGAAGTTGCGCGTGAACTGGCTGAACACATCCAGGATCGTCCCATTCTGCACCTGATCCCCGATGCCATGCACGGCGACGATGATCTTCCGGCGCGCCGGGGCCGGTGGCGGGGGGACGGTGGGAGCCGGCAGGGTGGTGGTGGAGTTCATGGGTGTTGGTGGGATCGGCGCGCTGCCGGTGGTGAGCTGCTTCCGTGGAACAGGCGTGAAACCGACGGACGCAGATCAAGCGGAACACGCCCATGAGAAGGCGGGACTCCACCATCCAATGCGCGATCTGATCCGTGAAGCGTACGATCCAATCCGTGACGGTATCCGCTCATTTCCTTTTGCTCTGGCTGGCGACGCTAGAAAGGCCCGGTGAAATCACAAGGAGATAATGATGATATGAACGAGACGCTGTCGGAGGGGCTGGCTTCCAGCCTGTCCCGATGCTTCCGCAGGCAACGCACAGTCTGTATCTGATGAAGTCCGGTACAACAGCCGGTGATGGTGGGGCGCATCGCTCTGCGCGCACGCCGGGAGGACGACGCTGCGAGCGCGGATTTTCCCGCAGATTCAGCATAGCCGCCGATTAAGAAATCCATCGGTGGCTTCTCTGAATCTGCGGGATTCTTGGTTCATCCGCGTTCCGGCGCACGCGGAGCGATGCGCCCTGCCCGTCCTGTTTTGGGCATATCAACGCCCATTGCACGCGCCCCGGTGTGTCCGTGTCCAGGAGGGACATTTGAGAATAGCCCGGCGTTTCAACGTTGGGACAGGCATCGCCCCCCGACCACGAGTCTCGAAGGGACGACAGAACATTGGGTTTCCAATTTCGATTCCTGTCGTCCCTTGTATCTTGGATTGGGGTTGAGGAAGCGATGATTTAACCACGAATGGACATGAACCAACACGAATGAGGCGGTTGGAAGCCTTGATTTCATCGGTGTCCATTCGTGGTTAAAGGATTTGTTCAGCGTTTCCTTGAGCTTCCCGTGGCGTGTTCGTGCGGGGGGGACGTTCCGCCCGGCAAGGCACCGGTGCCAGGCAGCCCGGAACTCGCACGCGCCCTTGGACCGCAGTCCGCAGGCAGCCTGGGCCGGGACCGCTCTCCGTTGGTTCAACTCAAACAGTTGCCGCAGCGACACGGAGTTTACTCCGCGCCAGCCAGGCGACACGCCGGGAACGATCAGCCGGAAGAGGGGATGGGTGTAGGGCCCAGGATCAGCGGCGTGCGACCATCCGCCGCCGCCGTTGGAGGGAGGATCGGCGCCGTAGCGCCCAACGGTGACACCG
>JBDHQG010000183.1:0-7605 GCA_039806925.1 Limisphaerales bacterium | reverse complement strand
GCCTGCGCCCGGGCAGGCCCCGCGAGCGTTTCAAACACGGCGCGGGCCTCCGCCTCGCGGCCGGCCTGGAGGAGCCAGCGCGGGCTTTCGGGCACGAGGAACAGCAGCGCCAGCAGCAGCCCCGCGGGCGCCACCTCCGCCCCGAGCATCCAGCGCCAGCCGCGGGCCGCATTCCACGCGGCGTCGCCGTGGCCCTGAATCCAGGCGTTGACGAACAGCGTGAGAAAAATTCCCAGCACGATGCCGAGCTGGAAGAGCGAGCCGAGCCGCCCGCGCCGTTCGGCGGGCGCCAGTTCGGCGATGTAGATCGGGCAGACCATCGACGAGGCGCCGATGCCCAGGCCGCTGATGAACCGCGCGGCGAGGAATTCGAGGAAGGTCCGGGGCAGCGCCGAAAGCACGCCGGACACGGCATAGAGCACCGCGCAGAGAAAGAGCACCTTGCGCCGCCCGAAGCGGTCGCTCAGAAACCCCGCCGCCATCGCGCCGGGAATGCACCCGAGAATGGCGCTGGCGCCGGCGATGCCCTCCTGCGCCGGCGTCAGCCCGAAATGCGCCTTGAGGAACTGGTTGGCCCCGTTGATCACGGCGGTGTCGTAGCCAAACAAAAACCCGCCGGTGGCCGCGACGAGCGTGACCAGCGTCAGTGATCCGATCCGTGGTTTCATGTTCAGTTCGGCATCGCGCTTCAATCCAGCGGGCTGATCTCCCACGGGCCGCCGGCGCGGCGGGCGTAAAGGAACCGGTCGTGCTCGCGCTCGCCGCGGCCCTGGAAAAACTCCAGCGTGTCCGGCACCACGCGGTAGCCGCCCCACGACGCCCCCATCGGCAGCACGCCCGCGCCGAGCCGGTGCTTCAGTTCCTCCAGCTGCATCTCGACGGCGGCGCGGGCCGTGACGCCGTTGCTCTCGCCCAGCAAAAAGCATTTGACCGCCTCGAAGGCGCCGAGCTTCTCGGCGCGGCCCGTGACGTTGACCTGCCGGTTCTGCGCGAGCCACGGGAAGAGCAGGCTGACCTCCGGGTTCTCCGACATCTGGCGGACCTTGCGGCTGCCGAGGTGCGTGAAGAACACGAAGCCGCCCGCGTCGTAAAACTTCAGCAGCACCGTGCGCGCAAGCGGGCGTCCGTCGGCGCCCGCCGTGGCCAGCATCGCCGCCAGCGGCTGCGACACGGCGCCGCGCGCGGCCTGCTCCAGCCAGGCGGCGAACTGCCCGACCGGATCCTCGTGCAAGTCTTCGCGACGCAGGACCGGCGTGGATGCGGCCGCCTTCAGGGTCAATGGATTCATGCGGGTTTTTTCGTGGCCGGAATCATCGCGCCGCGCGCGCGGCCCCTTCGGGAGGTTCGTGGCAATCGACGCGGACAATTTGCGCGTCGTCATTGCCGCCGTTGTATTGCGTGCCCCATTCCATGATGTAGAGCGCGCCGTCCGGGCCGAGCTCCATGTCCATCGGGCGCTTGAACTCCGTGGCGGGCAGGAAGCGCCTCATGCCCGCGATGCGCTCCTGGCTGTCCAGCTTCACCGCGAGAATCCACGAGCGCATCCAGTCGTAAACAAACAGCGTGTGATCAAAATCGGCGGGCAGCTTGCCAGGCGACTTCAGCGCGGCATCGTGATAATAAACCGGCCCGGCCATCGCGCTGCGCCCGCCGCTTCCCGTGAGCGGAAACCGCGTCGAGGCGCTGTAGGGATAGGCGATCAGCGCGGGTTGCGCGGGCGGCAGTTCGCGCGCGCCGGTGTTGTTTGGCGAGGTGTTGATGGGACGCGCGGCGTCCCAGGGTTCGCCGGAGGTCTTCGTCGCAAAGTCGTAGTGGCGATACGGCTTGTTGTCCGCCACGAAATGCGGCCAGCCGAAGTTGCCGGCGCCGCGAGCCTGATTGATCTCGTCGAAGCCCGCCGGGCCGCGGTCAGCCTTCGGCGCCTGCGCGTCGGGGCCGACTTCACCCCAGTAAACAAAACCGTTGCGCGCATCAACGCCGATGCGGAACGGATTGCGGCAGCCCATCGCGTAAATCTCGGGGCGCGTGCCCGGCGTGCCGGGCGCGAACAGGTTGCCCTGGGGAATGGTGACGCCGCCGTCGGGCTCCGGATGCACGCGGAGAATTTTCCCGCGCAGATCGTTCGCGTTGGCGGACGTGCCCTGCGCGTCCCACGGCGCGCGGCCGGGGCGCTCGTCGCTCGGGCTGAAGCCGTCGGAGGCGAACGGGTTCACGTTGTCGCCCGTCGAGATGAGGAGGTTTCCCCGGGCGTCGAACGCCATCGAGCCGCCAGTGTGGCAGATGGGTTGTTCGCGCTGGACGGGGATGCGCAGCAGAATCTTTTCCGAGGCGAGGTCGATGGCGTCGCCGTTCAAGGTGAAGCGCGCCACGCGGTTTTCGTTCACGTCCACGGGCGAGTAAAAAAGGTAGAGCCAGCGGTTGTGGAGGAAGTCCGGGTCCAGCGTGATGCCGAGCAATCCGTTGTCCGGCGTCCCGAAGACGGGCAGCCGGCCGAGCGTCCGCGCGACGCACGTCTCCGGCTGGCAAAGCTTCACCGCGCCGAGGCGCTCGATGTAGAACACGCGGCCGTCCTTCGCCACGGCGATCTCCATCGGGTCGCGCGCGCTGCGGTCGAGGACGGTTTTCTTGAAACGCGGATCTTCGTTCGGCGTGAAGTCCGAGGGCTTCACGCCGGCGGCGATCTGGATGCCGCCGAGCAGGTGCCGGAGAAAGTGCGGCTCCGAATAGCTGGCCTCGGTGTGGCCGAGCGCGGTGTACCAGAGCCGGCCCTGGCCCGCCTTCCGGCACCACGCGACCGGATGATCCCCTCCCATCGTGCCGCCGTGAAACGATTTCTCGTCGAGCGCGGCCAGCACATGGACCTTGCCGCGCGGGCTGGCGGTGAAGTTGTACCATTCATCCGTGCGCGACCATTGCGCCGGGAGATGCGCGGTCGAGACGTTGGCACGATCCTCCACCCGCACCGTGGCCTGCTCGATGGCCTTGTGATTGTCGAACTCGGTGCAGAACTGTTCGACGTACCAGGGCCACGTTCCCTCGGTCGCCACCTTCCCGGCCACGGCGGCGTGGACGCCCGCCAGGCCGCCGCCGTTCGTGAGATAACTGCGAAAGGCGGCCTGCTGCGCGTCGTCGAGGATGTCGCCGGAGGTGCTGAGAAACACGACCGCCTGATGACGCTTGAGGTTCTCCACCGTGAAGGCCGACGCATCCTCCGTCGCGTCCACGGTGAATCCATTCTCCGCGCCGAGCCGCCGGATGGCCGCGATGCCGTTGGTGATCGACGCGTGGCGATACATCGTCGTCTTCGAGAAGACGAGCACGCTGAAGGGCGCGGGCGCGGCGAGTGTCTGCCCTGGCATCGGGCCCGCCGCCAGCCACGACAACCCGGCCAGGCACGGAAGAAGGCGAAGCAGTTTCATAGGATGTCTCGCCGCAGGATGCCCGCGCACACGGCGGCGCAACTTGACCGGGGTCAACGAAGTCAGGCACTGCGCCGTTCATCCTCCGGCGAATGGGCGCCGTCATAAGAGCGTGTTGCCCAAACGAGCCGGAGCGCGCCCGTCCTCGGGCGCAGCAACGTTCGGCCACCAAAACGCTTTGAAATCCAGTGAAGCTGTCATCCGTTCTCCTGTTTCTGCACCCGGGATGGACGCGCTCCGATTTGCGCAACAGACCCATAACATCGGACCGCGAGCCGTCCCCGGCTCGCAGCGCGTCGTTCGGACTGCGGTGCCGGCAAACTTCCACGATGCCGGCGCGATTCACCCGCTGCGGACGGGGACCGTCCGCGGTCCGCGTGTTTGAGCAACGCGCCCCAGTCATGAAGTCCGCCGCCATCAGCCTTGCCCTCGGGGCCCTGTTGCTCACCCCGGCGCGCGGGCACGCGGCGGCGCGCGATCTGTCGGGCGAGTTCGTCGTCGCGGAGGGAATGGAAGTCACGCTCTGGGCCGAATCGCCGCTGTTCTTCAAGCCGACGAACATCGACGTGGACGCGCGCGGGCGCGTCTGGGTGGCCGAAGGCGTGAACTACCGGAGCTTTCGCGGCAAGGATGTGAATCAGCCGGACGCCGTCGCGCTGCGCCATCCCGAAGGCGACCGCATCATGATTCTCGAGGACACCGACGGCGATGGCGCGGCGGATTCATCGAAGGTCTTCGTGCAGGACAAAGATCTTGTGGCGCCGCTGGGCGTGGCGGTCATCGGAAACCGCGTGTTCGTCTCCTGCTCGCCGCATCTCATCGCCTACACCATCGACGCCAGCGGCGACAAGCCGGCGAAGAAGGAAATCTTCCTCACGGGCTTTGGCGGGCATGACCACGATCACGGGCTGCACTCGGTGATCGCCGGACCGGATGGCCGTCTATACTTCAACGCGGGCAATGCCGGGCCGCACCTCGTCAGGGATCGCGGCGGGAAAACTTTGCGCGCCGGCAGCATTTACACCGGCGGCTCGCCCTACAACCCGACCAACACGCCGAACATGCGCAGCGACGACGGCCGCGTGTGGACGGGCGGACTGGCGTTGCGCATCGATCTCGACGGGCGAAATCTCGCCGTGCTCTCGCACAACTTCCGCAACAGCTACGAAGTCGCGGTCGATTCCCACGGCGATCTCTGGCAGAACGACAACGACGACGAAGTCCGCGCCTGCCGCACGAGCTGGATGATGGAGGGCGGCAACATGGGCTTCTTCTCCGCCGATGGCACGCGCACCTGGCGCGCGGACCAGCGCCCCGGGCAGACGACGCAGGCCGCGCAATGGCATCAGGACGATCCCGGCGTGATGCCCGCCGGCGACATCTACGGCGCGGGCGGCCCGACCGGCGTGGGCGTTTACGAAGGCGATTTGCTGCCATCGCTCCGCGGCGCGGTGCTGGACTGCGATGCCGGTCGCAACACGGTGTTCGCCCACCGGCCCGTGCCCGATGGCGCGGGCTTCCGGCTGGAACGCTCCGCCTTCCTCACCTCACAACGCGGCTCCACCGAGGGCTATCGCTGGGACAAGGTGTCGATGGAAGACAAGACCACCTGGTTCCGTCCGAGCGATGTCACGGCCGGCACCGACGGCGCGGTCTATGTCGCGGACTGGTTTGATCCGGTGGTGGGTGGCCACGCGATGCGCGGCCCCAACGGCTACGGACGCATCCTCCGCATTGCGCCGAAAGGCAGCAGGCCGCGCGCACCGAAGCTGGACCTCTCTTCCCGCGCCGGCCTGCTCGCCGCCATGCAAAGCCCGGCCATCAACGTCCGCTTCGCCGCACGCGAACGGTTGCTGACGGGTTCCGCTGACGCGACGGCGGTGCTGGACGAACTCGCGCGCAGCACCAACCCCGTGTTTCGCGCCCGCGCCGCGTGGTTTCCGGGGCGTTGGGAGACGGCGCTGAACGACGTTGATGAACGCGTGCGCGTCACCGCGTGGCGGGCCGCCCGGATGACGGCGCCGGAGAAGGCGTGGGACTTCGCGCGGCAAATGCTCGACGAAGCAAGGTTCCGTGGCGGCGGCGCGATGCTTTGGCGTGAATTCGCCCTGGCCCTGCGCGACGTGCCGTTCGAGCGCGCCAATTCCTTCCTGCTCGCGCTCGCGGAACGTTTCGACGGCAAGGATCGTTTCCATCTCGAAGCCCTCGGCCTCGGATGTGACGGCAAAGAGCAGGCGCTGTATCCGGTGCTGCTGGCGAAACTCGGCCACGCCGATCCGCTTCAATGGTCCGACGCCTTCGCCGCGCTCGTATGGCGGCTGCATCCGGCGTCCTGCGTGCCGGCCGTTGCCCAACGCGCCGGCGCGCCGGCGTTGCCTTCCGTTGCGCGCCGGCAGGCCGTGGACACGCTGGCGTTCATCCGCGATCGCGCCGCGGCGGAGGCCATGCTGGCGCTGGCGACCGGGAGCGGGAGTTCCGATGACGCGCGAACGAACGCCCTCTGGTGGGCGCGCTTCCGCGCGGGCAACGATTGGAAATCCTTCGACCTCGCCGCGCGCCTGCCCTCCAGCCAGAAATCCGCCGCCGAACGCGCCGCGCAAGCGAAGGTGCAAGCGTGGCGAACAACGTTACTCGACGCCCGCGCGCCCGTCGACCGGCGCGAAACAGCCGCCACCGCCCTCGCCGCCACGGAGCCGGGCGGACTCGCGTTGCTCCAGCTTGCCGGCAGCGGCCAGTTCCCGAAACAATTCACGGAGGCGGTGACGGAAACCATCTTCCGCAATCCCTCGCCGGCGGTGCGCGCGATGGCCAGCCAGTATTTCCAGCGCCCGTCGCGCGGCGGCGGAACGTTTCCTCCCGTCGCGGAACTGCTCCAACGCCGCGGCAATCCGGCGCGCGGCGCGAAGGTGTTCGCGAGCGCGTCCGCCGCCTGCGCGACCTGCCACCTGTTCGGGGGCAAAGGCGGCGGCATCGGCCCCGACCTCACCACGGTGCGCACCAAGCTCGGGCGCGAAGGAACCCTTGACGCCATCCTGAATCCGAGCGCCGTCATCGCCGCCGGCTACGAGCCGTGGCTCATCGAGACGCGCGAGGGCGAAACCTGGTCCGGCTTCATCGTGTCCGACGGCGACACGGTGATGCTCAAGGATCTCTCCGGTGCCACGAAATCGATCCCGGCCCAAGCCATCGCCTCGCGCCGGCAGCAGAAACTTTCGCTGATGCCGGACAACCTCGCGCTCGGCCTTACTCCCGATGAGCTGGTGGACCTGCTTGAACACCTGCTCACCGATCCCGCCCCCAGGCCGTAAGCCGCCTATTCAACAGGCTTGGTAATTTCACAGGCTTCGTAGCCGCCGAGGTAACGAGGCGGAAGCACTACCAGAGTCTCCGCCTATCCTCACGTCGACTACAACGTGTCACGAATTCATGCGGAGTGTGAAATCCGGGCCAAGCCTGATGCCTTTCGAGAATTCGGCGGAGCTTGTCCCGGAGGGACAAGCTCCGCCCGAAAGCAATTACAGCTATACGGAACGATGCAGAGGAGTGGGGAGCGCGCCCGCCCCCGGGCGCAGTGGGTCGCGCCCTCGCGACCCACTGTTGCGCGTGCGAACGGGTAACGATTTGGTGCGGTCGAACGCGCCTGATGTTCGGCGCGAGGCGCGCCGAACGGCAGCCGAGGCGGCTGCACTCCCCATTCCTCTGCATCGTTCCGGATTGAGACGCCGTCAGACGGGGCCGAAACGGGCCGGTTCGGGAAAATTTGGGATGCTGGGAACATTGACCTTGGTCAACGAGCGCCGCCAGCTTCGCCTTATTCTTCAGCCAAACACGCCCGCCTATGCCCGATCTGAAATCGCTCCATGACGCCGTGCTGAACGGCAAGGCCGCCGACGCCCGGTCGCTGACGGAACAAGCCCTCGCCCAGGGCGCCGATCCGCTCGAACTGGTGAACCACGCCATGATGCCCGCCATGGATGAAGTCGGGCGGCGCTTCGAGTGCAGCGAGTTCTTCGTGCCCGAGTTGCTGCTTTCCGCCCGCGCCATGAAGGGTGCCCTCGAGCTCGTCCGCCCGCTGCTCGCCCGACGCGGCGACAAGCCGGTAGGCCGCGTCGTCGTGGGCACCGTGCGCGGCGACCTGCACGACATTGGCAAGAACCTCGTCGCCGCCATGCTCGAAGGCGGCGGC
>JBDHQG010000182.1:0-7623 GCA_039806925.1 Limisphaerales bacterium | reverse complement strand
GGCGGGTGTGTCCACCAGCACGCCGCCCAGACTACCGAGTCGCCAGCCTTCGGCCTCCGCGAGCCGTACCACAAGGTCGAACGAGTTCTGGCCTTCCAAAACACGAGACGCCTTCACGCCCTGCAACGCCGCCTCCAGCGTTCGTGCCACGTCACGAATCGTCAGGCCATGCCGGGCAATCTCGGGACGGTCGAACTTCACTTTGAGCACGGGCACTTCGGTTTGCTGCTCGACCGACAAGTCAACGACACCTTCCACGGCCTGCATGGCCTCGCGTGATTTCTCCGCGAGTTCGCGTAGCCGGTAAAGGTCCGCGCCGAATATCTTCACCGCGATGTTGGCGCGCGTGCCGGACAGCATGTGGTCAATGCGGTGCGAAATCGGCTGGCCGATGGTGATGTTCATGCCGGGCACTTGGGAGAACGCCGCGCGAAGCGCCGAAAGAAACTCAGCCTTCGTGCGGTCCTTCATGCGGATAGACACGTCGAGTTCGCCGGCTTCCACGCCTTGCGCGTGCTCGTCGAGTTCGGCCCGCCCCGTGCGACGGGCGACGGACACAACTTCGGGGAAACTCATCAGCGTTTGCTCGACCACGCGGCCCAGCGCGTCGGATTCCGCCAGCGAAGTCCCCGGCAGCGTCACGGCGCTGATGGTGAGCGAGCCTTCGTTGAACTCCGGCAGGAACGCTCGGCCCATGCGCGTCGTGCCAAAAAGCGCGAGAGCCAGCAGCGCCACGGCGGGCAAGGTGAACGCCCACGGTCGGTTCAACGCCGCGTTTAGCACCGGTGCAAACCTCTGCTTGAGCCAGTGCGCGAACTTGGGTTCGTGCTCCGAGCGCACCGCCTTGCTTGCGGGCAGCAGGAAGTAACAAAGGACCGGCGTCACCGTCACGGCCACGAAGAGTGACGCCATCAACGCGACGAGGTAAGCCACGCCGAGCGGTTGCAGCAGGCGGCCCTCGACTCCCGCGAGGAAGAAAATCGGCACGAAGACCAACGCGATGATGAGTGTGGCGAAGACAATCGAACTGCGAATCTCGATGCTGGCCGCGAGCACGACCGACAGTGGCGAACGGCGCTCGCCTTCGGGCTTGTGATGGTTCTCGCGCAGACGGCGGAAGACGTTCTCCACGTCTATCACCGCGTCGTCCACCAGCGCGCCGATGGCGATGGCCATGCCGCCGAGCGTCATGGTGTTGATGGTCGCGCCGAACCATTTCAGCGTGAGCACCGCCGTCACGAGCGACAGAGGAATCGCCGCGAGCGTGATGAGCGTCGCACGGAAGTTCGCGAGGAACAGCAGCACGACGATGGTGACAAGCACCACGCCTTCGAGCAACGCGGTTTGCACGTTGCGCACGGAGACCTGGATGAAATCCGCCTGCCGGAAGATGTCGGTCTTGAGCTTCATGCCAGCGGGGAGCTTCGTCGTGATGTCGGCCAGAACGGCATCGAGGCGCTTGGTAAGTTCGAGCGTGTTCGCGCCCGGCTGCTTTTGAATGCCGAGAATCACGGCGGGCCGGCCCATCGCCGAACCTTCCCCACGCTTCTGCGCCTCGCCGATGCGGACTTCGCCGATGTCGCCAACAAGCGTCGGCACTCCACTGCGCGCCGCCACGACGGTCGCCGCGATGTCATCGAGAGTCCGCACACGGCCCACGCCGGTAATCAACCACTCCGCGCCACGTTCATTGATGATGCCGGCGGAGACATTCTCGTTGCCTTCCTCCAGCGCGCGGACGACTTGATTCAGCGTGACGCCGTGCGCGAGCAGTGATTCCGGTTTCACGACGGCCTGAAACTGCTTCACCCCGCCGCCTATGGGTGTTACTTGCGACACGCCGGGCACGGCCAGCAAGCGGCGGCGAATCACCGTCTCGGCATGGCTGCGCAGTTCGGCGGGTGAATGCTGTTCCGACGACAACGCCAGAAACAGAATTTCGCCCATGATGGATGATTGCGGCGCGAGCACGGGCCGCTCGACTTCCGACGGCAGGTCGCCGCTCACACTGCTGACTTTCTCGGCGACAATCTGCCGCGCGTGCCGGATGTCGGTGCCCCACTCGAACTCGACCCACACGATGGAAATGCCCACGGCGGTCGCCGAGCGCACGCGCCGCGCGCCCGCCGCGCCGTTGACGGCCGTTTCGAGCGGGAAGGTGATTTGCGTTTCGACCTCCGTGGGCGACATGCCGTGCGCCTCGGTGATGACGGTGACGGTCGGCGCAGTGAGGTCAGGGAAAACGTCCACCGCCATGCGCGTGGCGGTGTGGAGGCCGAAGACGGTGAGCAGCAGCGCGCCGACGAGCACGAGGGAGCGATTGCCGAGCGCCCATTGGATAAGCTTGTCCATGCGTGTTCCTCAGTGGGCGTGGCCGTGGGCGGGGATGACGCCGGAAATGGACGAAAGCCGGATGGCATAAGCACCCTTGGTGACAACGCGCTCGCCCTCCTTCACACCGTCGAGCACCTGCACAAAATTTCCATCGCGGATGCCGAGTTTGAGTTCGCGCTTGGCGAACGTCTCGCCGCTTAACTGAACGAACGCCACCGCCTGGCCGCCTTCCTCGACGATGGCGGCATCGGGAATCGCGACGGTCTCCTCCGCTCGTGCCGTCTCGACGTGCAACCGCACCGCCTGGCCGACACGCAGGCGGGCGGAGTCATTCTTGAGTTCGTAAATCAGCGGAACGGTGCGCGTCGCCGTGTCCACTTCCAACCCGGCAAAGACCAGCCTGCCGGCGGGAATGATCTGGCGATTCTCTCCCGGCACTTCGCACAGGGCGTCCTTGGCTTCACTCAGGCGCGGCGCGGCGACTTCGGGAACGCGCGCTTCGATCCATACCGTTTCGGGATTCAACACGGTGAAGACAACCTGGTCGGCGGCGACCGGCTCGCCTACGCCCGCGCCCAAGCTGGTGATGACTCCGGCAATCGGCGCGCGCAGTTCGAGGGCTGCTGCGCTGGACTCCGCACTCGGCTTCGCCGCATACGTGGAGCGCAACCCGGACGCCGCCGCATGACGGGCCTTCGCGCTGGCCAGCGCGACTTCCGCCTCTTGCAGATCGCGCGTGGACTTGGCCTCCTGCGCGGCGAGCTTTTTGGTGCGCTCGAAGACAACCTCGGCCTGTTTCAAAACTGCCTCGGTCCGGCCGAACTCAGCTTCGATTTCGACGAAGCGTGCGGCGGGATCCGAGAAGCGTGGTTGCAGAATCGCCAGCACCTCACCCGCCGCCACCCGCGTTCCGGGCTGGGGCAGCGTCCGGCCCGGCGGCAGCGCGAGTTGGCCGGCCAGCGGCGCGGCCACGGCGGCGCTGAATCCAGGCTTCGCCCGCACTTGTCCCGGCACGGAAACGCGCTCGACGAGTTTGCGCTTCGTCACCGGCTCGGCCTGCGAGAGAATCTTCCACTGCTGCTCCTTGAGGAAGCTCACGCCCTCGGGCGCTTCCGGCGCTTCGCCGTGGTCGGCGTCGTGCTTGGTGGCAAACACCTTCACCGGTGGCAGTGCGATGGACTTCTCGCCTTCGTCGGTTGGGATGTGGATGCTCACGTTCCAATCGCCCGCCTTGGGAAACGTCAGCATGACCTCGTAGATGCCCGCGCGCGTCGGCGCTTTCTCGACTTGCTCGACGGGCGCTTCGTTCGCCTGGCGCAGAGCGAACTTGACTGGCCCATCTCGTCGCGGCTCAAGCGTCTTCAAGTCCGTGACGTGCGTGACGAACTTGGTCGCCGTGCCCGCGACAACGAGCCGATGCTCGGCGAAAACCTCGTGGCGCTCTCCCCAAACGGTGATTTGCGCCGTCTTCGGTTCTTCGTCATGGTGATGGTAGTCGCCGTCGCTGTGTGAGTGATCGCGTTTGCAGCCCAGCAGCAGGGCAAGTCCAAGGCTGGCGGCCACGCTCAAGCTCGGCTTCCCCAAAAGAAATCGGTTCATAATCAAAATGGAAATTCTCGCCCCAACGGAAACACGCCCGGAAAAGTTCCACCCGTGAGGCGTTCAGGCGGACAAGGGCATTACGCGCCAGCGGAGCAGGCGCGCGGAAATGCGGAGGGAATCAGGCGAGAGGGGGAGCGCGAGGCTGAAGCGGATCGGGAGGCGGTTCGCCCGGTGGCCGGATGCGCTCGAAGACAAGCGGCAGCGGCGAGGACGGCGGCTGGGGCAGCGAAACAAAAGTGTTCGCCGACAGGATGAAAACAGGAAGTGCAACCGCGCCGTGAGCCTGCGTCTGCGCGGTGAGAGTCAACGCGTGGTCCGACGCAGGATGCGGAACGTGTTCGTCCGAGTCGTGGTGTTCCGCAGGATGATCGTCGTGATGGAAGACCAGTTCGGCCAGTGACTCCAGCACGCCATCCAGATGCGCCGCCGTCGCGAGATGGATGGGAATGTAATTGAGATAGAAGGCGAGCACTCCTGCTACGAACAGACGAACCCACCAGCCCGCCGCTTTCGGCGGGAGGCAACGTCGGTCATGTAGGCGTGCGTTCACAAAGAACACCGTCAGACTATCGGCATCCGTGCGTCATCGTCCATCACCGATTTTCCGCCGCAGTCTGCGTGGCAATCGGCCGGCCTCTTTCCAGCCACTCATATAGCACGGGAAGGAGAACGAGCGTGAGGAAAGTCGAGGTTATGATGCCGCCGATGACGACGGTCGCGAGCGGACGTTGCACTTCCGCTCCCGCGCCGGTCGCAAGCGCCATTGGCACGAATCCGAAGCTGGCCACAAGCGCGGTCATCAGTTTCGGGCGGAGACGCGTAAGCGTGCCTTCGATGACGGCATCACGGACGTTGCGGCCTTGCCGACGCAACTGATTGATGAAGCTGATGAGCATGATGCCATTGAGCACGGCGATGCCACTGAGCGCGATGAAGCCCACGCCCGCGCTGATCGTAAACGGCATATCGCGCAGCCACAGTGCGAACACGCCTCCAGTCACGGCCAGCGGCACGCAGACGAAGATGAGCGCAGCCTGCCGAAAGCTGCCGAAGCTCAGAAAAATCAGAATGAAGATCAGCACCAACGCCATTGGCACGATGAGCGCCAGCCGCGCGCGCGCCTTTTGGAGATTCTCAAACTGCCCACCGAACTCGTAGTAATAGCCGGATGGGAATTTCACCTCGGCTTTGATGCGAGCCAGCGCTTCCTTGACGTATCCTTCCGTATCGCGCCCGCGTAGGTTCACCAGAATCGCGCCGCGCCGCTGGCCGGACTCGCGCGTGACAGCGCCGACCTGTTCAGCCATTTGGAACTTCGCAACCTGACCGAGGGTGAGCAGCCCGCCCGCTTCCGTTCGCACCGGCAGGCGCTTCATTGTGTCCACGCTGCGGCGCGCGTCTTCCGCGAGGCGCACTACGATAGGGAAGCGGCGGTTGCCTTCGATCACCGAGCCAACTTCCTCGCCCGCGAGCGCCGTGGCGATGGCGTGATTGAGGTCGCCCGCTTGCATGTTGAATCGGCGCAGCGCGTCGCGGTCGGGCTTGATTTCCAACAAGGGCGAGCGTCCGAACGCATCGAACTCCACGTCGCCGCTGCCGGGGATTTTGCGGAGCAGGTCGCGAATCTCCGTCGAGAGCCGTTCGAGTTCCTTGAAATCGTCGCCGAACACCTTCACCGCAATGTCAGCACGAACACCGGCCATCATTTCATTGAAACGCATCTGAATCGGCTGCGTGAACAGGTAGGTCTGGCCCGGCGCGTGAACGGCGAGTTCGCGTCGCATCAAGTCAATGAGTTGCTCCTTGGTTGCGGGCCGTCCGTCAATCTTGCGCCATTCGCGGCGCGGTTTGAGTTCAACGTAGGTGTCGCACAAGTTCGCTCCCATCGGATCAACGGCGATTTCGGCTGTGCCAATCAACCCGAACATGCGCTCGATCTCGGGGAACTTTTCCAACAGGAGTTTCTCGGACTTCTGCTGCAAATCGGTTGATGCATCCAGCCCGGCGCTGCTGCTGCGGATGAATTGCAGCAACATTGTGCCTTCATCCAGTTGAGGAATAAACTCCGCACCCAGCCGCGTGAAGACAAACAGCGAAGAGCCGAATAGCACGACCGCCGCCGCCACGACCACCAGTTTGAACCGGAGCGCCCACGCAAGCAGCGGTGTGTAAAGCGTCTTGAAGAATCGCACCAACCAGTTGTCATGTTCGCGGATTTTGCCGCGCAGGAAATACGAGCACAGCACCGGCATGAGCGTGACCGCGAGCACCAGTGAACCCGCTAGCGCAAAGATGACGGTGAGGGCCATCGGGCGGAACATTTTCCCCTCGATGCCGGTGAGCGCGAGAATCGGCACATAGACCACCGTGATGATGAGCACGCCGAAGAACATCGGGTTGGCAACTTCCTTGGCGGAGAAGCGCACTTCGTCGAAGCGTTCGGCGGCGGTGAGTTCGCGGCCAAGCTCTTTCTGCTTGTGCGCCAAATGGCGGATGATGTTTTCCACCATGACGACCGCGCCATCAATGATGAGGCCGAAATCAATCGCACCCAGGCTCATCAAATTGCCCGACACCCGGCTCTCGACCATGCCGGTGAGTGCGAACAGCATCGAGAGGGGAATCGCCAGCGCAACGATGAACGCCGCCCGCAAATTGCCGAGCAACGCGAACAGCACGACGATCACGAGGAGCGCGCCCTCGAACAGGTTCTTCTCGACCGTGTGCAATGTGCGGTTCACCAGGTCGGAGCGATTGTAGAGCGGACGGACTTCTACGCCGGGCGGCAGCTTCTCCTGAATGTGCGCGACCTTCGCCGCCGCGTCGCGCGCCACGATGCGGCTGTTGCCGCCCGCGAGCATCAATGCCCCGCCCACGACGCCTTCCTCCCCGTTCACCGTGGCCGCGCCCGTGCGATAGCCCGAACCGATGCCGACTTGGGCCACGTCCTGCACCAGCAACGGTTGCGCTGATGCCGCGAACTTGAGCGGAAGCTGCGCGATTTCCTCTGTCGTGCTCACGCGGCTGTTGGCGCGGATGGCGATCTGTTCGCCTCCAATCTCCACCAGACCGCCGCCGACGTTCTCGGTGTTCTCGCGGATGCAGTGCGCCAGTTCTTCCAGACTCAGCCCGACGCTCGTCAGCCGCGCCGCGTCCGGCATGATGACAATCTGCCGCTCGTGACCGCCGGATGTGTTCACTTCGGCCACACCCGGTGTGGCGCGGAGCAACGGACTGATGACGTATTCCTGAATCTGCTTGAGCGATTGCAATTGCTCGTAGCGCGTCGGCGGCTTATTCGTCGTGTCCGCTGCGAACTCGACGGTGTAGTAGAAAATCTCGCCGAGCGCCGTGCTGATGGGCGCAAGCCTCGGCTGCAATCCGGCGGGCAACTTCTCCGCCGCAACGAGCAACCGCTCGCTCACCAATTGTCGCGTGCGGTAAAGGTCCACGTCGTCCTCGAACGTCATGCGGATCTGCGAGAGGCCGAACTTGGACAGCGAGCGCAGTTCGATCATGCCGGGCAGCCCGGCCATCTGGCTTTCGAGCGGGAGCGTGACGAGCTTCTCGATTTCCTCCGGCGCGAGCGCGGGCACGGCGGTGTTGACGAGCACCTGCGGATTGGTGATGTCTGGCACGGCATCAATCGGCAGCCGTAACGCCGACCAAACTCCTATGCCGATGAGC
>JBDHQG010000181.1:0-7660 GCA_039806925.1 Limisphaerales bacterium | reverse complement strand
GTCGTTCGACTCGGTCAATACGAGGACGAAACGTTCGCGGCGGCGACCTCGGTCACGCTCGGCATTCCGCAGAATCATTACCTCGAATCGTGGGGCGACGCCCGCACGAGCGACGGCACGTTGGTGCCCGTTCAGCCGCTCATTGCGCCGCTGTTCGATGGCCTGACGGAGCTCGAAGTCATCTCCATCCTCGGTGATCTCCAGCCGCGCAAGGGCTACGACATCGTTCGCGAAACGTTCCGTGCCTTTGCTGGCGCGGGCAACGTGGAGGAAGCTTGGAAGAAATTCCTGCACGATGGTTTCCTCGCGGGTCGTGCGCCCTCGGGTAACGATGCGCCGCTTGGCAGCGACGTCGTGACCCGGGCGTTTGCGACCATCAATCCGGCGGTTCCGACCAAGGACAGTCTGGAAGTGGTTTTCCATCGCGACCTGAAAGTGGACGACGGTCGTGGTAGCAACAGCGGATGGCTTCAGGAATTTCCTGACCCCATCACGAAGATCGTTTGGGACGGCGTGGTGCTCATCAGCCGGAAGACGGCGGAAGAGCAGGGCGTGAAGAACGGCGATGTCGTCGAGATCGAACTTGGCGGCAGCAAGGTCAACGGCCCGATCTGGGTCCAGCCCGGCTTCGCGGACAACTCTCTCGGCCTCGCGCTGGGTTACGGACGTCAACGTGTCAAAGGCGGCGGCGCGGGTCGCATTGCCCACGGAGTTGGTCTCTACAACGCCTACGCGCTCCGCACGTCGGCGAATCCGAACTTCGCGGTCGGCGCGAAGCTCAAGAAGACCGGTCAGACGCACGTCGTCGCCTGCACGCAGGAGCACGGCTCGATGGAAGGCCGTCCGATCGTGCGCGAAGCGAACAAGGAACAGTTCGAGAAGCATCCTGATTTCGCGAAGAATTTCGATCTCGATTCCCCTGGTCACTCCGCGCACATCGCGAAGGAGATGGTGGGGTTGCCGCCGGTGGAACGACCGAAGTCGGTTTACGAGCATCCTTACACGGGCTACGAGAAGCGCGGTGGCCAGGCCGGTGTGAAGGTCAAGGGCCTCCTCGCCAGCGACCTCCACCAGTGGGGCATGAGCATCGATCTCAGCGGCTGCGTCGGTTGCGGCGCGTGCGTGCTCGCCTGCCAGAGCGAGAATAACGTTCCCATCGTTGGAAAGGATCAGGTCATTCGCAACCGCGAGATGCACTGGCTCCGCATCGACCGTTACTACAGCGGTGCGGCCATGAAAATGGCGGCGAATTTGATCGATGATCCGCAGGCGGTCCTCCAGCCGATGCTCTGCCAGCACTGCGAAAACGCGCCGTGCGAATCCGTCTGCCCCGTCAATGCAACCGTGCATGACGAAGAGGGTCTCAACGTGATGGCTTACAACCGTTGCGTCGGCACCCGTTACTGCTCGAACAACTGCCCGTATAAGGCGCGCCGGTTCAATTTCTTCGATTACAACAAGCGCTCCCTCGATCAGCTCAAGGGGCCGTGGTATCCGAGTCCGCTCGTTTCCTCAACCGACGGGGAGAACAATGCTCTGCGTTGGTGGAAGAATCCGGACCGCGGCACGCGTCCCGACGACGAATGGGACTTGCTCAAGCTCGTCAAGAACCCGGACGTGTCCGTGCGTATGCGCGGCGTCATGGAGAAATGCACGTTCTGCGTGCAACGCATCGAGCAGGCGAAGATCGCGAAGAAGGTCAAGGCCGGCGCGAGCGGCGACGTGAAGCTTGTCGAGAAGGATGGTTCTGTTCCGAAGGTCGCCTGCCAACAGGCGTGCCCGGCGGAGGCCATCGTGTTCGGCAACCTGCTCGACCCGGAAAGCCGCGTGGCGCAGCTCAAGAAGAACCAGCGCGATTACGACGTGCTCGGCTTCCTCGACACGCGCCCGCGCCTTACTTACCTGGCGCGCATTCGCAATCCGAATCCCAAGATGCCGGATTACACAGAAATTGAGACTCCCAAGACCACGAAGGAGTACGAGAAGAGTTCGCACGCCAGTCCGTTTGAGACGCACGCGGCGGCTGATCACGGCGGTGCCGCTCATGCGGAGAAGAAAGGAGCCCACTAATGGCTGACGCGATTTCAAAAGATTTGCCGGTGATTCCTTCCGTCCCGAAGGAACTCGTGCGCGAGCCCCTGGTGCTGAACCAGCGCCCGCTCGGCTGGATCTCGGACCAGATTGCCGGCATCGCGGAAGGCAAGACGCCGACGTGGTGGTGGGTGCTCTTCGTCCCGAGCGTCGTCCTCACGGTCGTCTGCTTCGCGATGATCGTTCACCTCATGACGACCGGTGTCGGTGTCTGGGGTCTGCAAGTGCCGGTCGCCTGGGCGTGGGACATCACGAACTTCGTCTTCTGGATCGGCATCGGCCACGCCGGAACGCTCATCTCGGCGATTCTCTTCCTGCTCCGCCAGAAGTGGCGCACGTCGATCAACCGCGCCGCCGAAGCGATGACCATCTTTGCGGTCATGTGCGCCGGCATCTTCCCGCTGATTCACATCGGTCGTATCTGGCTTGGCTGGTGGCTGCTGCCGCTGCCAAACTCGAACTCCATCTGGCCGCAGTTCCGCTCGCCGCTGCTGTGGGACGTGTTTGCCGTCTCCACCTACTTCACCGTCTCGCTGCTGTTCTGGTACATGGGGCTGATTCCGGATCTCGCGGTCATGCGCGACCGTGCGAAGACGAAGATTCGACAGGTTGCCTACGGCATCTTCTCGCTCGGCTGGACGGGCTCGAACCGCCACTGGAGCAACTATGAGAAAGCGTATCTCCTGCTTGCCGGTTTGAGCACGCCGCTGGTGCTCTCCGTTCACTCCATCGTCTCGTTCGACTTCGCCGTGTCGCAGCTTCCGGGCTGGCACACGACGATCTTCCCGCCTTACTTCGTCGCGGGTGCCGTTTTCTCCGGCTTCGGCATGGTGCTGACGCTGCTCCTGCCAATGCGCAAGGTCTGCAAGCTCGAAGAAATCGTGACCGTCCGGCACATCGAACTGATGGGCAAGGTCATCCTCGCGACGGGTTCCATCGTCGGCTACGCCTACGGCATGGAGTTCTTCATCGCGTGGTATAGCGGCAATCCTTACGAGAAGTTCGTCTTCATGCAGAACCGCGCGGCGGACCCGTTCATCCTCGGCCCGCTCTGGGGAGTTGAGCCCGCGCCTTACTGGTGGGCCTACTGGTCGATGATCAGCTGCAACGTCATCTGCCCGCAGCTCTTCTGGTTCAAGAAAGTCCGCACGAACATGTGGGTCGTGTTCGTCATCTCCATCTTCGTGAACATCGGCATGTGGTTCGAGCGCTTCGTCATCATCGTGACCTCGCTGCATCGCGATTACATGCCCTCCAACTGGGCTTACTACTCTCCGACCTGGGTGGACATCTGGCAGTTCGTCGGCACGTTCGGCCTGTTCATGACACTGTTCCTGCTCTTCATGCGCTTCCTGCCGACGATTGCGATTGGCGAAGTGAAGGGCGTCACCCCGCAAGCCGACCCGCATCATCCGCTGGGCGGCGCGAAAGGAGGGCATCACTAATGTCAAACTCCACGGTTAAATACGGATTGCTGGCCGAGTTCGATACGGCGGCCGACATCATGCACGCCGCCGAAAAGGTGCGCGACTCCGGCTACAAGCGCTGGGATGTCTACACGCCGTTCCCGGTTCACGGCATGGACGACGCGATGGGCTTGAAGAAGTCCAAGGTCGGCTGGTTCACCTTTTTTGCCGGCGCGGCCGGCCTGACGCTGGGCTACCTGATGATCTGGTGGATGAACGCCTACGACTACGCCATCGTGGTCGGCGGCAAGCCGCTCTTCAGCCCGATCTACAGCTTCCCGGTCGCTTACGAATGCACGATTCTGCTCGCGTCCTTCGGCTCGCTCGGCGGCATGCTCCTCCTGAACGGCCTCCCGTGCTGGTACAACCCAATCTTCAGCAGCGAGCGTTTCAAGCGCGCCTCGCACGACAAGTTCTTCCTCGCGATTGAAGCGACGGACCCGAAATTCAGTGACACCGAAACCCGCAAATTGCTGCAGGATACCGGCAGCAAGAACATCGAGGAAGTGAGGGACTAATGCGCTACTTCCTGCTCACCTTCGGCGTCATCGTGCTGGCTGTCATGGTCGTGGCCGGCAAGCGCGGCGACATGAGCCGCCGCCCGCCCATCGAACTGTTTCCAGACATGGACCGCCAGCCCAAGCTGCGTCCCCAGGCCGCGAACAGCTTGTTCAAGGATGGACTCAGCTCGCAACCGGCGATTGACGGCACCATCGCGCGCGGCTCGCATTATCAGGACATCCCTGAAAACACCGGCAAGATTCCCGGCACCACGAATTACGTTGCTGCGATTCCGGTCCCCGTGACCGTTCAGCTGATGGCGCGTGGACGTGAGCGTTACGACATCAGTTGCGCTCCCTGCCACGGCGCGCAGGGCGACGGCAAGGGCATCACCACCAAGTTCGGCATGGCCGTCATCGCCGACCTGCATGACGCCGCCGGCCGCAAGATTCCCCAGCAGGCGGATGGCCAGCTCTTCGCGACCATCAGCTATGGCAAGGGCTTGATGCAGGGTTACGCTTCGAGCCTGGGCATCGAAGATCGCTGGGCCATCGTCGCCTACGTCCGCGCGCTGCAACGCAGCCATCTCGGGACGATGGATGAGGTGCCGGCCGACAAACGTGCTGAAGTCGTCAAGCCGCTGCCCCCGGGCGCGGTCAAACAATAGCCTATGAGTTCTCCAGCCATCGCTGTTTCCAACTCTTCCTCCGGCCCGATGACCATCCCGCCGGTCTGGAAGAAGCTGCCGATCATTCTCGCCGTCGTCGGGGCGATTGGTGGGGCCATCGGCATCGGAGTGTCGCCGAAGCAATTCGCGCACTCCTATCTGCTGGCCTACATGTTCTTCCTGAGCCTATGCCTGGGCGGAATGTTCATGACGATCATCCATCACCTTTTCGATGCCGCGTGGTCCGTGCCGCTGCGCCGCATCAATGAACATCTGGCGTTCCTTGCGCCGGCGATGGCCGTGCTGTTCATCCCGATTGCGATCTTCGCCCCGAAGGAGCTCTATGAGTGGCTCATTCTCATGACGCATGACGCGGCCTCCGCGCACGCGGAACATTCCATCCAAGCGAAATCCCCGCTGTTCACCACCGGCGGCTTTTACGGAACAGCCGTCGCCCTCTTCGTGGTCTGGACCTGGCTCTCCTACAACCTCCGCAAGTGGTCCATCGCCCAGGACAACGCCGGGAAGGACAACGCCCTTCGGGTTCTCTGCACCCGCAAGATGCGGATGCACGCGGCGTATGGCGTCTATGCCTTCGGTTTCTCCCTGACCCTCGCGGCCATCATGTGGATGAAGGCCCTGGAACACCAGTGGTTCTCCACGATGTATGGCGTGTATTACTTCGCCGGCAGCGTCTGGACCACGCTGGCGGTCCTCTACATCATCATCGTCGTCCTGCAAAAGGCTGGCCCGCTGGCTCAAGTCATCACCAAGAAGCAACGGCAGGACACGGCGGTGCTCTGGCTCGCGTTCACGGTGTTCTACGCCTACATCCATTTCTCGCAATACTTCCTCATCTACAACGCGAACATCCCGGAGGAAACCTTCTACTACGTGCAACGCGAAGCCGGATCGTGGTGGCAGGTCGGCATGGTCACCATCTTCGGCCACTTCGTCATCCCGTTCGTCGCGCTGCTCAACCAGGACACCAAGCAGAATCTCGCGCTGATGATCCCGCTGTCGGTCTGGGCCTTGGTCATGCACTTCTGCGACCTGTCGTTCAACATCATGCCGCTCATTCACCCGGCCGGCTTCGTGGTTCACTGGCTGGACATCACCTGCCTGGCCTTCATCGGCGGCGTGCTGGCCATCGTGTTCGTCAAGTATTTCAACGCCCACAAGCCGTATCCGGTGAACGATCCGCGCCTTGGCGAGGCGCTCGGCGTGCATCAATACGAAGACCACAAGTAAACGAAGCACCATGAACGAATCCAAATGTTGCCAGAAGACCGCCTCGTTCGTCGCCGTGCTCGGCGCATTGCTGGTGGTGCTCGCGCTGGTCGCCGCGATGAAGCACTACACCCGGCCCGCGCCGCTCAACCAGGCGCGCGTGGACGAGCGCAAGAAGGCCCTTGCGGAAATCCGCGCGGAGAACGAGCGCGGCCTGAACACCTACGAAGTCACGGACGCCGGCAAGGGCCTCGTCCGACTCAGGATTGATCGCGCGATGGAACTCACGGTTGAGGCCTATAAGAATCCGGCGGCGGCACACACGGAACTGGCCGCCCGCGCCGACAAGGCGAGCGCTCCTCCACCGAAGGCTCCCGAGAAGCCGAGCCAATTCGAATAACCGCTGATGAGCGCGCCTTCCACCACCCCGCTTCAGGAAACTGAGGTCTCCGGTCGCACCAGCGATGCTCCAGAGCACGCTTCCACGGCTGAGATCGATGCGTCCTGCCGCTGGCCGCTGCTCTTGCTTTTTACCAGCGGCATCTTGTGGCTCGTGCTCGGCACCGTGCTGGCCCTGGTTGCCGCCATCAAGCTGCACAAGGGGGATTTTCTCGCCGAATGCCCGTGGCTGACGCTGGGCCGGATTCGTCCCGCCTCCATGAACGCCTTCCTGTACGGTTTTGCCTCGCAGGCGGGCATCGGCGTGGCGCTCTGGCTGATGTGCCGTCTGGGCCGTGTCACGCTGCTCTTCCAATGGCCGGTCGTGGTGGCGTGGAAGCTGTGGAACCTCGCGCTGATGGCGGGCATCATCGCCATTCTCGCCGGCGCGACGACGGGTTTTGAATGGCTCGAAATGCCGCGCGGCATCGCGGGCGCGATGTTTGTCGCCTATGCGGTCTTCGGGATCGCGCTCATCGGTTCCTTCGCCTCGCGGCGGTCGTCGGAAACCTTCCCCTCGCAGTGGTACCTGCTCGCGGCCGCCTTTTGGTTTCCGTGGATCTACTCGGCGGCGAATTTCCTGCTCATGCTTGATCCCGTTCGCGGCACGATGCAATCCGTGATCAACGGCTGGTTCACCGGCAACTTCGTGACATTGTGGCTGACGCCGCTGGGGCTCGCCGGAGTTTTCTACTTTCTTCCCCGGCTGAGCGGCCAGGCGCTCTTCAGCCGGGAGCTGGCTTCCTTCGGCTTCTGGGTGCTGCTGTTCGTTGGCGGCGTCGGGGGATTGACCAGCCTCGTCGGGGGGCCGGTCCCGCGCTGGATGACGGCTGTGAGCACGGTCTCCCACGTCTGCCTGCTTGCCGCCGTCGCGAGCAACGTGTGGAACTGGCACCTCACCTGTTCCGCCGCGTGCAGCACGGGGAATCGGGACGCGTGGAAGAAGGACAGCGTGCTCAAGTTCATTCTCTTCGGCGCGCTGGCTTACATCATCCATGCCGTTGTCTCGGCGGTGATGGCGCTGCCCGTGGTGGCGGCGACCACGAACTTCACCTATGCGGTCGTGGCGAAGAACAACCTCGCCCTCCACGGCTTCGTGAGCATGGTGCTCTTCGGCGGTTTGTATTACATCATTCCGCGGATTGCTCAGGTGAACTGGCCGAGCGAATCCTCGGTGCGCATTCACTTCGCCTGCTCGGCGGCGGGCGTGGCGCTGTTGTTCCTCGGGCTTGGCGCGGGAGGAGTTCTGCAGGGCTTGAGGCTCGCC
>JBDHQG010000180.1:0-7663 GCA_039806925.1 Limisphaerales bacterium | reverse complement strand
CCGCAATCTCACCCCGGTTGGCTACCAGTATCTTCTCAAACATTGATGTAAATCCGGGTTGTCAAAGCGGCCGGACACGGAAAATCGGCTGACCAAACTCAACCGGCTTGGCGTTATCAATCAAAATTTCCGTGATTACGCCGCGTATCTCCGCCTTGATTTCGTTCATCACTTTCATCGCCTCAATGATGCACACGACCGTGTCAGGGTTCACCTCCGTGCCCACTTCGACGTAGTTTGCGGACTCTGGCGATGGCGCACGGTAGAAAGTACCAATCATCGGAGACTTGATCTCCGCAAAATTTGAAGGCGCCGAAGCCGCAGACGGAACCGCGGCGGGAACCGACATGGTCGAGACTGGAATGACGCCAGTTGTTTGAACAACCGCCGACATCGGCGGAATAGCGACATCTTCCTGCTGGAAAACCTGAACTCCGCCCCGTTTCAAGCGAATCTTGAAGTCCTGCCGTTCCAGTTCAAATTCAGAAACGGAGTTTTTCTTCATCAAGTCAATGATGGCTTTGATGTCTTTCAGGTCCACGCAATCCTCCGGGTTTTGGTGAAACTAAACACTTGCTGGGTCTCAGTATTCATTAAGCAAAAAAGCAGTGACCAACTGGTTACACTGCTTACGACTAAGTTCCGAAATCGAGCGCACGGTAGGGACAGCAAAATCGGGCGTCAAGCAGTAAAACCCACTCATAAATTTGGGCGGCATGGCGGCGATCAACCACATATTCCACTCCAAAATCACCCGCTTTTTTATCAAATCACGCCAGATCGTTAATGTTAACGACAGCAATCAACCCCAAAACATACGAATTTGGACCAAATCCGGTGATTTGGCCGCGGCACACCGGCGCAATCACCGACTGATGTCGGAATTCTTCGCGCGCATGGACATTGGAGAGGTGGATTTCGACCGTTGGAATCGCCACCGCCGCGATGGCATCGCGAATCGCGATGCTCGTGTGCGTGTAGGCGGCGGCATTGATCACGATCGCATTAAAGCTCCCCTTGGCCTGTTGAATCCAAGTGACCAGTTCGCCTTCCAAATTGGACTGCTTGAATTCGACCTCCACCGATCGGGATTTCGCCTCACGTCTCACCAGCGCCTCAATCTCCGCCAAGGTGGTCCTGCCGTATTTTTCCGGCTCGCGCTGTCCGAGGAGGTTCAAATTGGGTCCATTGAGGAAAAGTATCTTCATATCCACGGCGGCAGACTAGGAACGCCTCGGCGATTTGTCGACGGCATTCCGGCTGGAAAGAGCCCACCCAAACAGGAACCATGTCACCCAGGCCACTCCTGGAATATAAAGGCCAAACTCGATGAATGACTGGAGCGCAACGCCAAAAATTCCAATAAACGCCCCATTTATCAGTGCCGAACGCGATCTGTTCCGATAAAGCGAAACCAAACCCACCACCCAGAACCCGACGAAGACAATCGCACCAACCAAGCCCGAGTCAGAGGCTTGTTGCAGGTAATCATTGTGAGCAAGTCGAGTCATCTCAGCAGCCGGCTGTTTCAACTCCCGATAGTAAATCGCGAATGTTCCGGGCCCAGATCCAAGAAACGGAGCTCTCGTTATCGTTATCCAAGCTGCGTTCCAATAATCGAAACGGGCTCCCATGCTGGTGGCACCATGCTGGAAGTAATCCTGATACTTCACCGCAAAACCAATCAAACCCAGCACCAGCAGACTGAAAGCGAACGAAATCTTCAGCCAACGCGGAAAGTTCCCCAAAAGCAGAAATACGATAGCCTGAACGAGCGCAATCAGCCAGCCAGCCTTGGACCCGGACCAAACCAAACTTCCAATACTCAACGTCAGCAGAACGCCTATCCCAATCCATCTCATGCCTGGAAATCGACCCAATTGACCCAACAACCCCAAGGATGGAGGAGTGAGAAGAATAATCACACTTGCGAGCGTATTGGGGTAAACCAACGTGGAATAAATCCGTTCGCTCGCGACCTTATTGAGAAACTCAGGCGGGAGCTCCCGCCAATTCGGAAGCGAATAAAGAAATCGGCGCATGTTTTCCAATCCCACAAAATGCTGATGCCAGCCCACCGCCAAAACCACGGCAAACCCTCCCACCAGCGCGATCCAAAACGGCAGAGGCCGTTCAATGTTGGAGAAACAATGCAAACCAATGAAGAACAGCCCGACGCAGACGGCAAAATGCGGAATCACCATCCAGCTCAGCGCGGGTTGGATTGAGAATACCGCCGCGATTGCCTGCCAGCAGAGCCAAGCCGCCGGCAATGATTGGACCCAGAGCGGAACCCCAACATCGCGCCGCGCGAACGCAACGCTGGCAAAGAGAACCAGGCCAAAACCGAAATAGCCGATCGAGATCGGCCATGATGCCACGCGCCATTCCGCGAGGCTTCCCGGCCAGCCGACTTGACCATCCATGATGACCGGATTGCCCCATTTGAGCAGCGACAGCGCGAGAAACATCCCAACCAAACCGGCATAAGCCCCTTCGATAGACTTGAATCGTCCATGTCGGGACTTGACGGGCATGGCGGATTCTTCCGGCAATCATCGCCCAAGGTCAAACCTTCAGGCTGCGGGCAGCCCATCACGGGCGCATCCTTCGGTGCAACAGGCGCTCCAGATGCGCCCCTGCCCATTCAGCGTGGACTTTTCTCTTCCAATCCGTCTGCGTCCGCCTAGCCTCCGCGCACATTACCTATGGCAAAGAATATCGATTACAAATTCTGCTTCGGACCCTGGAACATCAGCGAGGGACAGGATCCTTACGGTCCCACCACGCGCCCGGCGCAGACTTTCGACTGGAAGCTCGCGCAGCTCAAGAAGCACGGCTTCGAGGCGATGATGTTCCATGATGATGACGCGGTGCCGGACATCGATTCCAAGAGCGAGCAACAGATCCGCAAGGAAGCGAAGGAGCTAAAGAAGCGCCTCGACGGGCTCGGCATCGCCGCCGAGATGGTCGCGCCGCGCCTGTGGTTTGCACCGCAGACCATCGACGGCGGTTACACGAGCAACAACAAGAAGGATCGCCAATACGCCATTGATCGTTCCCTCCGCTGCATCGACATCGCGAACATCCTCGGCACCGATCTCATCGTCCTCTGGCTCGCGCGCGAAGGCAGTTACCTCCGCGAATCGAAGGACGCCGGTCGCGCGCTCGATTATCTCGTCGAAGCGCTCGACAAAATGCTCGCGCACGACAAGCGCGCCCGCCTGTGCATCGAGCCCAAGCCGAACGAACCGATGGACCACGCCTACGTGCCGACCATCGGCCACGCGGTCGCCGTCTCCTCGCTTACGCGCGATCCGAAACGCGTCGGCGTGCTCATCGAATCCGCCCACGCGATTCTCGCCGGGCTTGATCCCGCGGACGAAATCGATTTCGCGATGAAGTTCGGCAAGCTCTGGTCGCTGCATCTGAACGACCAGAACGGCCTCAAGTACGATCAAGACCGTCCATTCGGCAACGTGAGTTTGCGCAGCGCGTTCGACCAGATTCGCGCGCTCGAACGGAACGGCTACGGACGCAATGGCGAATACGTCTGCTTCGATGTGCATCCGTTCCGCACCACCAAGCCGGAGCATTGGATGGATCACTTGCTGAACAGCCGCCGCACGTTCGAGCTGCTGGTGAAGAAGGTGCGTTCGTTCGACGAGAAGGCCGCCGCGAAGTTTGTGGCCGATCGCAACTACCAGGCGCTCGACCAGATGGTCATCGAGCACTTGCTGGGCAAGTAGCGCAGCGCGGCGATTGACGCCAATTCTCACGCCGGGCGGGTGGAAACGTTCTGTCCGTCCGGCGTTGCGTTTTGAGCCGGCGGACACGCTTGGACACCGGAAAACCACCTTGCAACTCCGTCTCAACACACCTAACCTCGCTGGAGTGAATGATTCGCATCAACCCTGTGCTGACGACGCCTGTCCGCAGGCGGACTTGTGCCCGCTCGCCAGCGTCAAGGCGGGCACTGCGGTGCGAATCAAACAGCTCTCCGCAGCGCCGGATGTCTCCCATCGCCTTCGTGAAATGGGTTTCTGTGAAGAACAGCAGGTGCGCGTCGTCAGCAAGCATGTGAACGTCATCTGCCAGGTCTGCCACGCCCGTCTCGGCCTCAGCCAGCAGCTCGCCGAATCCATCCTCGTCCAGCCGTTGCCCAAGAACCTCAAACTGGATGTGGCCTGACCATGTCCGCCGAGCCTCAACCGCTCTCCACCCTGAAAATCGGCGCCGCCGGCACCGTCACCGCCATCCAGGTTCCGCCGGAACAAAAAGGCCGCCTGCTCGAAATGGGATTGCTCGTCGGCACGCCCGTTGAATTGATTCGCTTCGCGCCGCTGGGCGACCCGGTCGAGATCAAGGTTCGCGGCTACAATCTTTCCCTCCGCAAGCATGAGGCGGAACTGATTTGGGTGAAGCCCAGCTAGCCCGCGCCCGCACGATGTCCGCGCCCGCCAGCTCCCCCACCTCGTCGGCTCGCCCCAGGCACATTGTGCTGGCCGGAAACCCCAACTCCGGCAAGACGACGCTCTTCAACGCGCTCACCGGGCTCCGCGCCAAGGTGGGAAATTATCCCGGCGTCACCGTCGAGCGGAAGGAAGGCCGCCTCCAAGGCAGCACCAAGGAGCACCCGATCATCGTCCTCGATCTCCCCGGCACCTACAGCCTGAGCCCGCAATCCCTCGACGAACAAGTTTCGCGCGACGTGCTGTTCCACCGGCTGCCGGAAGTGCCGCCCCCGGATTTGATCGTCGTAGTCATCGACGCCTCGAATCTCCAGCGCAACCTCTACTTCGCCACGCAGGTCATCGAACTCGGCTACCCCACCCTCGTCGCGCTGAACATGGTCGACGTGGCGCAGGATTGCGGCCACGAAATCGACTTCCGCGCGCTCTCGCGGGAGCTGCGCGTGCCCGTCCATCCGCTCATCGCGAGCACCCGGGCCGGCCTGAAGGAATTGCACGCGGCCATCGAGCGCTCGCTGGCACAACCGCCACCGGCGACATCCCCCGCCCTCTTCAGCGAGTTCGAGCCCGGCTTCCGCGAGGAAACCATCGCGCTCGCGAACCTGTTGAAGAAGACGTTTGCCAACAGCCATTTCGCGCCGATGCCCGAGGCGATTCTCGCGTTGTCCGACGAAAAATTTCTCAACCTCAGCGGCGATCACTATCCCCGCGAAATCCGCGACGCCGTCGCCGCCGCCCGCGCGCGTCTCGAAGCGGCCGGCGTGGACTGGCGCAGCACCGCCATCGAAGCCCGCTACGCGCGCATCGCCGGCATCCAGGAACGCGTGACCACGGAGACCAACGTGGTCAAGGAGACGATGAGCGACAGGCTCGACCGCGTGTTCACGCACAAGATTTGGGGCCTCGCCATCTTCGTCGCCATCATGGCGCTGATGTTCCAGACGATCTTCACCTTCGCCACGCTGCCCATGACGCTGCTGGAGAAGGGCGTCGGATGGATCGGCGAACACGTCGGCTCGTGGATCGCCCCGGGGCCGCTGAACGATCTGCTCGTCAACGGCATCGTCAACGGCGTCGGCGCCGTCGTGGTGTTCCTGCCGCAAATCTGCCTGCTGTTCCTGTTCATCGGGCTGCTGGAAGACACCGGCTACATGGCGCGCGCGGCGTTCCTGATGGACCGCCTGATGAGCAAGGTGGGCCTGCACGGCAAGAGCTTCATCCCTATGCTCAGCTCGTTCGCCTGCGCGATTCCCGGCATCATGGCCACGCGCACCATCGAGAGCCCGAAGGATCGGCTCGTCACCATCCTCGTCGCGCCACTGATGAGCTGCTCCGCGCGCCTGCCAGTTTACACGCTGCTGATCGCCGCGTGCATTCCAGACAAGCGCGTCTTCGGCATCCTGAAGCTCTCCGGGCTCACCATGCTCAGCATGTATCTGCTGGGCATCATCGTCGCACTGCTCATGGCGTGGCTGTTCAAGAAGACGCTGCTCAAGGGCCCGACGCCGATGCTCATCATGGAGCTGCCGCCCTACAAGCGGCCGGTCGTCACCGTGGTGCTCCGCCACATGTGGGACCGCGCGAAGCTGTTCCTGAAACGCGCCGGCACGGTGATTCTCGGGATCAACATCCTGCTCTGGTTTCTCGCGACGTATCCCAAGGACGAAACCATAACGCCGCGTTACAACGCCGAGCGCGTCCGCTGGCTGAGTTCCTCCATTCCCTCGGTGAAGTCACCGGAAGACATCGAACGCGGCATGGCCGAACTCGCCGCATTGCAAGGCACGACCAACGGCTGGACCATCGCCGATGCGAAAGTGTTCGTCACGATGAAGCGGTTCGACAAAGAAGAAGCCGGCGACAAACTCCGGCACAGCTTCGCCGGGCGACTCGGCCATCTCATCGAGCCGCTCATCAGGCCGCTCGGGTTCGACTGGAAGATCGGCATCGGCATCGTCAGCTCGTTCGCCGCGCGCGAAGTTTTCGTCAGCACCATGTCGCTCGTTTACAACGTCGGCGAAGCGGACGATTCCGATGAAGGCACCGAGACGCTCGCGCAAACGTTGCGCGAGCAAACGCATCCCGACGGCTCGCCGGTTTACACCCCGCTGGTCGCGGTGACGCTGATGGTGTTCTACGTCTTCGCCCTGCAATGCGTCAGCACCATCGTCATCGTGCGCCGGGAAGCCAACGGCTGGAAATGGGCGGCGTTCCAGTGGTTCTACATGGGGGCGCTCGCCTGGGTGCTTTCCTTCCTCACCTACCACGGCGGGCGCTGGCTCGGCTGGGGTTGAGGCGCGTTCGCGGAACCGAGTCCGCTACTCGTAGCGATTCAAGTAGGTGTAGGATTGGTTCTCCGGCTGCACCCACACGTACCAGCGCGAGCCGATTGGCCGGTAGCCGCGCACCGATGACACAAACATGTTGGTGAGCGGATTGTAGGCGACGCCGGATCGATCTCCTCCCGGCCCGCGCTCCAAAAGAACGTAGAGCACGCCACCATACGTCACCGCCGGATATTGTTTGTCCTGCATCTCCTTCCACGGAAGGCCGCGGAGAAGCCGGGCGGGCTTGCCGTTAGTTTCAAACAGGAATCCACTCCGCTGCATGTTCCAGCCGTAGGACTCGATGAACTTGTGGACCGTGGCCATCGAGCCGCGCCCCGTGATGTCCGGCGCCGTCGCCGCATCCCAGTTGCGATGACAGGCGGTCAGCGCGAGCATCCCGATCAATGCCAGGGCGGAAACGATGCCGGTCGGTTTCATAAAGCACAGATCCGTGTGCTGGCCCGATTGCTAGCACAAGCCGGCCTTCACCGTCCAGATCCGCACTTCATCCCCACCGACGGCAACCGCCTGCGTGTTCACTCGTAGCCGGTTCTAAGTGTTCAATCCGATGCACGGCGGCAGGCGCGGCCGACAGCATCGCCCCATGCCGAAACGTGCGCCGCTGAAGATCCTGATTGTTGACGACCATGCCGCCCTGCGGCGGACCGTGCGACAACTCTTCGACGCGCCGGACATTGAAATCGTCGAAGCCAGCTCCGGTGAAGAAGCCATCGAGACCTTCGGCACGGAGCATCCGGATTGGGTCATCATGGATTTGCGCATGCCCGGCATGGGCGGCATCAAGGCCACCGAAACCATTCACCTCGCCAACGCCGGCGCGCGCGTCATCGTCATTTCCCAGTT
>JBDHQG010000179.1:0-7694 GCA_039806925.1 Limisphaerales bacterium | reverse complement strand
CGACCGCGGCCCACGAGAAATTCCGTGAGATACACCGTGATGGGCGGACCACCGACCTGCGGATTGAACCGGCCGGAAACTTTCAGCAGCGCGTCGCGGATGACTTCGCCTTCGAGGCGGCGGACCGTCATGCGGTGCAACAGCGCGTTCGCCGGATCAACCTCCTCGGCGCGCGCATCGCCAGCGCGGCTGCTCATCGCGAAGGCTTGCGTGAGCACGAGGCGTTTGATGAGACGTTTCAGCGACCAATCGTCCTCATGCATGAACTGCCACGCGAGATGGTCGAGCAACTCGGGATGCGTCGGGCGCTCACCGAGCGCGCCAAAGTTGTCCACCGTCGGCACGATGCCGCGCCCGAAAACGTGGTGCCAGATGCGATTCACCGCCGTGCGGGCGACGAGCGGGTTCGACGGGTCGACCAACTGGCGCGCCAGCTCGTAGCGTCCACTCGTGGCGCTGGTCGTGATCGGTTTCGCCGCCGCAAACGCCACCGGCAGGCTGCGCGGCGAGAGTTCGCCTGGCTTGAACGGCTTGCCGCGCAGAAGAACGTTTTCATCCACGCCGGTGCCGTCGAAGAGCGCGATGGCGGTGTGCGATTCCCAACGCACACGCGACGCGAGGTTGCTCTGGGCGGCGAGGAATTCCTGCGCGAGCCGAACGGTCTTCGCGTCCGGCTCGTCGCGGAACAAGTGCGGGTTCTGCACGAGCCAGTTCGCCAGCGCGGCTTCGGTCGCATCCTTGAACGCGCCGCGACTGAGCGATTTGTTCGCTGTGGTCAGGGCGTGCTGAATCCCAATGGCGACTTCCGCCTCGTTACCTCGGCGGCTACCGGCGGGCAGCCACTTCGGTTGATCCGCGGCTTCGACGACGGCGAGCACTTCGAGTTCGCTTGCGCCGTCCGGTCCGAACTCCACGTGGACGCGGTGGCCGCTGTAAGGCGTCAGGTCGTGAGTGACCCAACGCGGCGCACCGAGTCCGCCATCGAAGCCTTGAGCGAGACGCCCGTGCAGCGGGCCTTCGTTCATCAAGTGGGAATCGACGGAGGCATAAACGCGCGTCTTGCCGCGAATCAGGTAATGCAGTTTGCCGACACCGAGCGTGACCGTGGGCGTGCGCAGCATTTGACCGGAGCGCGCCGTGGCGCCGAGCCGTCCGGAATCGTTCTCGTTTCCCGCCGCGGTCTTGAGACCAGCCCAAAACAAATCGCGCCGCGCTGCGCCGTAGGGCATCACGCGCGTGATCGGATTGGTTGGGTTGGTGCCGAGGATGATGTCGCCGGGCGCGAGCGGACCTGAGCCGAACGCTTCGCCATCGACCTTCCACGGCTGCTGATTGGGCCGGGTGAAGTCGGCGATGACCTTCTCCGTAGCAGCCGAGGTGACGAGGCTCTGATCCGATCCATCGGAGGAAGTTTGAGCCGACTCACGTCGGCTGCTACTCAGGAACGGGTGCAATGGATGCGCCACGTTCGTGCCCGCCTCGTGCAGTTGCGCGGACCACAGTTCAAATCGTTTCGAATCGAGTGTTGCTCGGCGCTCCGGAGATTGCGCAGCCCGCACGTAGTCCGCGACGCGCCCGATGCCGCGCTCGTTCGCCGCCGCGACGGCCTTTGCCAGTTTCGGCGTGAAGCGTTCGCGCAGCGCGGCCAGTTCCTTCGCCATCGCGCGATTGTTCTCCATCGATTCAAAGCGCGCCTGGCGGAAGCTGGAGCCGAGGAAGAAACCGCTCATCGCGTAGTAATCCTGGGCGCGGATGGGATCGAACTTGTGGTCGTGACAGCGCGCGCACGAGATCGTGAGGCCGAGAAAGGTCTTGCTGAAGACGTCCACCTTGTTGTCGATGCGTTCGCACTCGTCGAGCCGGATGTCCACCGGCGAATGGTTCTCCTCGCCGAGAAACGCCCAGCCTGTGGCGAGCACGGATTCGTTGATGTCCGTGCCCGGACGCAATCGCGGCTTCGGCAGCAAATCGCCGGCGAGATGTTCGGTCAGGAACCGGTCGTAAGGCACGTCCTCGTTAAACGCGCGGATCAGGTAATCGCGATAATGCCAGGCGTTGGCGATGATGTAGTCGCCTTCGTGGCCGCGCGATTCCGCGTAGCGCATCAGGTCCATCCAGTGCCGCGCCCAGCGTTCGCCGAAGTGCGGCGAGGCGAGCAATCGATCCACGACGCGTTCGCGCGCGCCGGATTTGGTGTCGGACAAGAACGCCTGAATCTCTTCCAGACTCGGTGGTAGGCCGGTGATGACGAAATGCACGCGGCGCAGCCAGGTGCGGTCATCGGCGCGCGGCGCCGGCGAAAGACCGGCTTGTTCGAGCTTCTGCAGGATGAACCGATCCTCCGGCGCGAGCGGCCAGCGTGTGTCCTTGACCGCCGGGAGTTTCTGTTTACGCGGCGCTTCCCAGAGCCAGGCCTGTTTCTGTTTGCGCTCTTCGAGATTGAACTTCTTGTCGGGTGCGGCCGGGGATTCGCTTCGCGCAGGAATGGCCACCGCCAAAAGCGCGAGCGCCAGCACTGCTTTGAGTCGCCGATGGTTCATTCGTGGTTCGCTTGGGAGCGTAGTCCTCTTACTGACGGGGTTGAACCAAATTCGCTTCACTTGCACGACGCGTCGGCGGATGATTTCCCGCTTGTTTTGTACCACCCACAGTGTAACGACGGCGTGTCCTTTTATGAAAATTGAACTCAAACAGAACTGCAAATACGCTTTGATCGTCCCCACCAGCATGGGACTCCGCCTCACGCCGCCGAACGGCGGCCCCGTGCATACCGCCAGCTCCTTCATGGTGCAGGTGACCAGCGCCGAGACCAATGTCGCCGCCGTCGCCGCCTACCTCGGCCTTCCGGTCAAGGTGCTCACCACCTTCGTCAAGGGCAGCCCCATCGCCCAGATGATCAAGGACAGCCTTCGCGCCCGCCACATGGACTACGAAGGCGCCGAAGTGCCGCAGGGCGGCCCGTGGGGTTACCGTCATCAGATTAACATCGCGGACAGCGGCTACGGCTCCCGCGGGCCGCGCGTGTGGAACGACCGCGCCGGCGAGGTCGGCCGCACGCTCAATGTGAAGGATTTCGATCTCGACCGCATCTTCGGCAAGGAAGGCGTGCAGATCGTTCACCTCTCCGGACTCGTCGGCGCGCTCTCGCCCGAGACGAGCCAGTTCTGCCTCGAACTCGCCCGCGCCGCGAAGAAGCACGGCACGAAGATCTCCTTCGACCTCAACTACCGCGCCACTTTCTGGAAAGGTCGCGAGAAGGAACTCAGCGCCATCTTCGCCGAAATCGCCAGCGTGTCGGACATCCTCGTGGGCAACGAAGAAGACTTCCAACTCTGCCTCGGCGTGAAAGGCCCCGAGGCCGGCGGCAAGGACATCAAGGCGCAGATCGAAGGCTTCAAGGAAATGATCAACCGCGTGAAGAAGGCGTATCCGCACGCGCAGACCTACGGCACCACGCTCCGCGAAGTCGAGAACACCAATCATCACCTCTGGGGCGCTGTCCTGGCGGCCGGGGATCAATGGCACGTCGTCGAGCCGCGACCGATCACCGTCATGGACCGCATCGGCGGCGGCGACGGCTTCGTGGGCGGACTGCTCTACGCGATTCTCAAGGGCTGGGAGCCGGAGAAGTGGATTCAATTCGGCTGGGCCACCGGCGCACTCGCGACCACGAGCCTCTACGACTACGGCCAACCTGCGGACGAAGACCAGGTCTGGAGCATCTGGAAAGGCAACGCGCGCGTGCAGCGCTAAGTCAGCGCTAAACAACGTCTGAGTTTCAAGACCGGCGCGGGAATGGGAGTAATAGTGGCTCCGCCCGCGCCGGTTGTTTTTTACCGGGACCGTTCCTACAGCGAGCGCGCTGTCAGCGCATCCGCTCCAAACGCCGCCGCATCGCGCCGTCGCGCAGGCCGATTTGCTCGAATGGAATGGGACGAAAACCGAGTTTCCAGGCCGGCGAATCTTTCGGCAGCTTGAACCCGCCCGCGACGTGAACCACCGCGTTGGTGTCGATGGTCACGTAGTTGTCGCTCACCTCGAAGGCTTCGCGCTTGGCGTGCCAGCCGGCATCAAACCACTTTCCCACGCAGACATTCCGCACGATTGAATTGCCCTCGGGCGGCACGCCGGCAAATGCGTCGCCGCTGATGGCCGGTCCGCCCGGCGCGCCATAATAGGCGTCCAGCGACTTCATCGCGGGATAGCGTTCGCGGTAGAGCGCGGCTGGGACAGCAGCAAGTTGCCGGCGCATGTAATCGTTCACCATGCCGCGCCAGACCGGGGCTCGATCCAGCCCGCGACCGTCCGCGCGCACCGCCGGATCGCAATCAACAAAGAGGTTGTTCTCCACGCGATGATCCCGCCCGCCGCCGATGAACATCGCCCAATGGACCTTGTAGAACACGTTGCCGTAAACCTCCGTGCCGCTCACGCAGTCGTCCATGTACACGCCCATCGAGCCCATGCCCACGCCGCCCGTCTCGTGAATGTAATTATGCCGGATGCGATTCCCGCGGAACGAATAATCGCGCCCCGTGTAGATCGCGCCGACATCACCTGTCTCCAGCGCGATGTGGTGAATGTCGTTGAACTCGATCAGGTGATCGTTGCCATTGAAGAGAATCGCGCAATGCGGATGGTCATGAATCAAATTGTGCGACGCGCGCATTCCCACGCCGTTCATGAGCACCGCCGGCACGTAGCACTTCGACCAGCGGCCCTGGCGCTGGAAGTGGCAGTTCTCGACGAAGTGTCCCGCAGGCGTGAGCGTTTGCCGGTCCCCGCCGCCGAGGGACACGCCGCCGTCGCCCGTGTCGAAGATGTCGCAGCCGAGCACGCCGTGATTCGTCCCGCCGCTGATGCTCACGCCCAGGTTGCCGAGATTCCGCAGCGTGCAGCCTTCGATGCGGTTGCCGTTGCCGCCGCCAATCTCCGCCCCGCTGCCGCGCGTGGCCTCAAGGGCGACACCGCGCACGGTGATGAACGCCGCGCCCGCCATCCGGATCAAAGGCTGATCGAGCAGCGAGAGAACCGCCTCGCCGGAACGGACGGGCGCCGGCGGCCAGAAGTACAGCCGGCCATTCGCGCGATCGAGAAACCATTCCCCCGGCTGATCGAGCTCCTCCAGCACGTTTAGAAAATGAAACCGCTGGCCCGCCCGGAAACCATAGAGCCCGTGCGGCGGCGCGGTCTGGATGAAGCGACGTTCCAAATCGATCTGCGCGACGCGCTCGTAGGAGTTCGCCCAATCCCACGCCCAATAGCCGTGGACCCACAAATCGCCCGTGTCGCGCCAGCGCCGCGGACGATCCCCCGAATAGAGAAAGCCGCCGGGCAGATCCCCGATGCTGCCGCCGTGGTCGTCGTTCTTCCCGCCGCCTTTTGGAAACCCGGCGATCTTTTCCGACTCACCTTCGTTCGGCCAGCGCGCCAGCGTCATCGGCCGGTGATCGAAAAACAGCTCGCAGTGCGATGGCGTGGTCGGGCGGCCAAAGCCGCGCGACTTCATCTCGCCGAAGCCGGCGATGCCCGCGCGCCGCAGATCAAGCTGGAGAACGTGCCCGCGCGCCGGCTCATCCAGCCGCGCCAGCGTCGCGGCATCGGTCACCGGCTGGAATCCGGTCAGGACGCGTCCGCCCAGCAACCGGGCCCGCTCGTTTCGATACGCGCTCCAGATCACCGGCGCCCCGGCGCTCCCGGAATCGGCGGCCGACAATTCGAGCGCATTGGTCCGGAGATAATCGCCGCCGCGAAGCCACACCGTGACCTTGCCGTCCGATGGCTTGCGCGCCCGCACCGCATCCCGGGCCCGTTCCAACGTGGCGAACGGTTTGCCCTTCGTTCCTGGATTGGCGTCCGATCCTTCCGGCGAGACATGGAAATCCGCGCGGGCGGAAACCGCCGCCGTCATCGCCATTGCCATCACCCACACGATTCGTTGAGTTTTCATGCTTTGTCCTTTGAAAGTCCTCGGGCACCGCCGCCCGGCAGCCATCGCGGATGATCCGCGCCCTTGTCGTCGATGCCGCGCGTGAGCAACCGCGCGTTTCGCCCGTCGGAATCCATCGTCCAGAGCGCGGGGGCTCCGCCCGTTTCCGCGCGGCAGAACACGATCGACTTCCCGTCATCCGATGCGCTGGCGCGAAAGTCCCACACGTCCGGCATCTCCGGCGTCAATGAAGCCATCCGCCCATCGCCCGGGTCCAGCCGGCAAACCTGCACGCCGCCGCGCGCCGCGCCGGCTTTGAAATCGCGATTGAAATGATCCACGTCCGGACGACTCGCCTGATACTCCCACGGCACTTTGGCTCCGGGGGAACGCCGCGGGAAAAGAATCTGCCCGTCGCGAGTCCACGCCGGGACATTCGATCCGCCCCCGTGATTCTCGGGACCGCCGTAGGTGGCCGCGAACCACATCCCCTGCCCGTTCGTCAACATGCGGAAGTCCCTTCCGTCCGGGCGCGCGATGCAGACATCGCTCCAGTCGTGCCCCGGATCGGCCTTGAACTCGCACGCCTGGAACAGCAGCCACTGGCCGTCGGGCGACCAACTCGGCCCGAAGTAAAATTGATCCCGATGCGCGGCCACGCGAACGCGCCCGGTCCCGTCCACGTTGCTCGTCCAGATTTGGTAACCCTGCGGACTGGCGAGATGATACGCCACGCGCCTTCCGTCCGGGCTTAAGCTGAGGCCATACGGCAGCCCCTCGCCAAGCCGCGTGAACTGCCGCGCCTCCGTGCCGGCCAGGTTCATGCTGAAGATCTGTCCGCCCTGTTCGCGCACCACTTGCACGAGGATTCGCCCGTCGGAAACCAGCAGCGCCGGCGTGTAGAAGGGCGCGAGTCGATCCCTGGTCGCGATCTCCGACAACGTGTCGCGGTCGAGATCATGGAGCCAGAGATGTGTCGGCGTCTGGTGATAAAACTTGTCGAACGGACGCCCCGGTCCATCACGACGTTCCTCCATGCTGAGGAAGATGACGCGCCTCCCGTCGGAGAGGAACGGCCCCGGCTGCCACGTCACCTGTTTCGGCACCTTGAAATCGAAATAACGCAAGCCAGTGCCATCGGCATTGATGACACCCGTGCGACCCTGCGAGGTGAAGAACAGCCGGCTCGAACGTGTGCCACCAGCCCGCGTCGGGAGATTACCGCGACAGCCGCCCAACGCCGCCATCGCGACAACAGACGACCCCGCCGTAACGAGAAATCGCCGACGCGAAACGAACGTCGGATCTGGGTAGTTCATAGTTTGGAGCCTACGAATGCCCGAACCGATTGCACGGGCAAAGTTCGCCTGCGCTCGCAACCTCGACGCTCTGCGACAACGGAAAGGCGTGCTCCCGGAACGCAGGCTCTTAGCTGGAACTCTGCTGCATCGGTCTGAATCACCGGCAGGGCCACCCCTTTCATCGTCGATCCTCCACAGCAGATCGACGATCCTCCGCAACGGATTGGCGACGTATTGCGCAGGATCGACGACGTATCGCGATACGTCGCCGAGGTACGACAGCACCTCAGTGAAGTACGGCCCATGATCGGTCAATTACCTCGATACCGCAGTGAAAAAGAGCCGACATCCCTGAAATGGAGCATTTTGGGCAAATCTTTCTGCAGAAGAGAAACGACCTTGGTTGAACGGCAGCGCTGCAGGCGGAAGTTCTCATCACGTTTCACCGTGACCTCGCTCTTGGC
>JBDHQG010000178.1:0-7726 GCA_039806925.1 Limisphaerales bacterium | reverse complement strand
CTTCGGCGGTGGTAGTGCGCTAGATGTTGGAAAAGCGGCGCGTCTGTTGATCAAACGCCCCGACCTGAAGCTTGCCGAGTTTCGTTACGAAGATGACTGGAGCGGGCTTCCGCTACTCATCGCCATCCCGACGACCGCCGGCACGGGCAGCGAAGTTGGTCGCAGCTCGGTCGTGACCATCACGGCCACGAAACGCAAAGCCGTGCTGTTTCATCCCGAACTGCTCGCGAAGCTCGTCATTCTCGACGGGGAACTGACGCGCGGTCTGCCACCGAAGCTGACCGCTGCGACCGGCCTCGACGCGCTGACGCATTGCATCGAGTCGTTCACGTCGCCGAACTTTCATCCGCTCTGCGATGGCATCGCGCTCGAAGGCATTCACCTGATCGTCGACGCGCTGCCGCGCGCCGTTCGTGATGGGAACGATCTCGATGCGCGTAACAAAATGCTGGTCGCTGCCGCGATGGGCGCGATTGCGTTTCAGAAGGATTTGGGCGCGACGCATTCGCTGGCGCATCCGCTCTCGACGTTGTGCGGTCTGCACCACGGCACGGCGAACGCGCTCTGTCTGCCGGCGGTGATGAAGTTCAACGCGCAACGGAAGCCGGGCCTCTACCGGCGCGTGGGCGTGGCGTGCGGGTTGGATGTCATCCAATGCAGCGATGCCGAGGCGGACGCGCGGACGATTGAGTTCATCGAGAAGCTGACGGCGGAAGTGGGCCTGGGTCAGAAGCTGCGCGACTATGGCGTGACGGAATCGCAGATCGACGCGTTGTCCGAACAGGCGATCCTCGACGGCTGCCACGCGACGAATCCGGTGCCGTTGACCAAGGATGATTTGAAGGCGCTGTATCGGGCGGCGCTGTGAGATGAGCTTTTCAACCACGGATGGACACGGATTCACACGGATGAAGCAGACAGGGTAGACACGAATTTCACGAATGCTCACGAATTTGAAACCTGTCATTCGTGACAATCCGTGAAATTCGTGTCGCTCATCGTGTTCACCAGAACAAATCTATGAACCTGCAAACGCTGAAAACGAAGATTCGCAAGGGCGAGATTGACACGGTCATCACGGTGTTCCCGGATGTGTTCGGGCGTCTCGTCGGCAAGCGGTTCACCGGAAAGTTCTTCGTCGAAAACGTCGCCGGGCACGGCACGCACGGTTGTAATTATCTCCTGACCGTGAACATGGAGATGGACCCACAGGATGGTTTTCAACTCGCGAACTGGGAGAAGGGCTTCGGCGATTTCGAGATGCGCCCGGATGCGATGACGATTCGCGCGCTGCCGTGGCAGCCTGCGACGGCGTTGGTGATTTGCGATCTGCGGCATCACGATGGATCGCTCGTGGCCGAGTCGCCGCGCTCGGTGTTGCGGCGGCAGTTGGAGTCGATGGCGAAGAAGAAACTGACGTGCTACACGGCGAGCGAATTGGAGTTCTTCCTGTTCAATCAGTCGTATCACGACGCGTTCAAGTCGGATTATCGGAACCTGATTCCATCGAGCGATTACCGGATCGATTATCACACGATGCAGCCGACGCAGGACGAGGCGATCTTTCGCTCCGTGCGCAACTGGATGACGGAGGCGCGCATTCCGGTGGAGTCGAGCAAGGGCGAGTGGGGGCGCGGCCAGCACGAGGTGAATTTCGTTTACGACGAGCCGCTGCCGATGGCAGACATGCACGTCGTTTTCAAGCAGGGCATGAAGGAGATCGCGACGCAGCACGGCAAGTGCGTGACGTTCATGCCGAAGCCGTGGGCGGCGGAGGTAGGCAGCAGCTGTCACATTCACATCAGTCTGTGGCGCGAGGGAAAGAACGCGTTCTGGGAGGCGAAGGCAGGCGAAGGTTCGCAGTTGTTCCGGCATTTCCTCGGTGGCTTGATGAAGTATACGCCGGAGCTCTGCTACTGCTACGCGCCGTCGATCAATTCCTACAAGCGCTACCAGTCGGCGAGTTGGGCGCCGACGAAAATGGCGTGGTCGCACGACAATCGCACGGTCGGCTTCCGCGTGGTGGGTCATGGGAATTCGTTCCGCATCGAGAACCGGATGCCGGGTGCGGACGCGAATCCATATCTCGCCTTTGCGGCGATGATGGTCGCGGGCATGGCGGGCGTGGAGGAGAAGCTGGATTGCGGGAAGGATTACCGCGGCAACGCCTACGTGGACGCAAAGCTGAAGTCGCTGCCGAAATCCCTCGGCGAAGCGGCGGAGCTGTTCGCGGCGAGCAAGCTGGCGAGATCGGCCTTTGGCGATGCCGTGGTGGATTTCTACGCGCACACGGCGCGGCTTGAAGCGCAGGCGTTCAACGATGCGGTGACGGATTGGGAACGCGCGCGGTACTTCGAGCGGATTTAGCCTGCTGACATCGAACGGGCTGTTTACGCCCGCTTTGGCGGCATCGCGTTCCACTTCGGCACCATCACGAGGCCGGCGAAGATCGTGGCGACGGAGAGGATGGCGAAAATGTTATCCCAACCCCACGCGAGCGGAACGATTCCAGGCAGGGCGGCGCCGAGGATTTGTCCCGCGGAACCGCAGCCGTTGATGACACCGGCGGAAGTCGCGGCGCCGCGTTTCGTCCCGAAGTCAACGGCGGCGATGGCGTTGACGAGCGAATCGGCGGCGTAGGTGAAGAATCCCATGACGGCGAAACAGCCGCCGGTGATCCAGTAGTCCGCCGGCAGTTTGTGGAAGAAGAAGATCAGGATGCCGAGGCTGATCAGGCTGATGACGGCGACAGGCATCCGTCGCGCGCCGAAGAATTTGTCGGAGACCCATCCGCCGGCGAGCGCGCCGAGCGGTCCGCCGAGTTCGAACGCCGAGCCAACGAGCGCGGACGCGGCCATGCCGGTGCCGAGTTTCTCGTGCATGTATTGCGGGCCCCAGAACATGAAGAGATAGCGTGCGGGCTTGAGGCAAAAGTAAACGAGGCAAAGCATCAGCACGACGGGATGCGTGATGACACCGATGATTTCCTGCCAGGAGGTTTTGTTGGTCTGGGCGGCGTCAGAACCTTCTCTGGGGGCGGATTCGGTCGTGGAGATCGTGGCTGGAGTTTCGCCGTGATAGTGTTCGATCGATGGCAATCCGACGTCTTCCGGGCGGTTGCGTTGGAAGAGCAGGAAAAGAATCCAGACGATCGTCAGCGCCGCGGCAGGCGCCCAGAAGGCCCATTGCCAGCCGAGTTTTTCGCCCATGCGCCCGGCGAAGATTGTGGAGACGAATCCGCCGAGAGAGTAGTTCGTACACCAGAGGCCGAGGATGAGCCCGCGTTCGCGCTGGGAGAAGAAGCAGCTGACGTTCTTCATCAACGGTCCCCAGCCGGTGGCCTGGACGAGGCCCTGGATGGAAAAGAGGATTCCGAACATTACCGCCGTCCTGGAGAACCCCATCGCCGCGCCGGCGACGACGGAGAGGAACATGCCGATCAGGATGACGCGTCGCGTGCCGACCCGATCTCCGCCGACGCCGAAGATGAACTGGCCGATCATGTAGGCGACGTTGTAGGCGGTGTCGATGGCGGCCATCTGCCCCTTGCTCAGGCCGATTTCCGTGCCGGGGCCGAGCGCGACTTTGGCGGCGGAGAATCCCTTGCGCGTGAGGTAAAACCCGGCGTAGGCGAGCCAGGTGATGCCGAAAGTCTGCCAGCGCCAGCGTTCGTATTTCGGGTCGCGAACGACCGGCTTGGGATAGTTGCTCATGCGAGGATGATCATTTGCCCGGGCCGCGACGAAGCCCGATCTGAAGTGCGCGCGGCCGGGGCGCACAGTAGCGGCTGGGCCGGGGCGAAGGCAACTGAAGGTTGCGTGCCGGACAGCGAAAGGAGGAGATTGTGCAGAAACGGGAGCTCGTCACGCCTCTATTACTTTGCCAGGTTCGCCGGCTCGATAATAGGCGCGGTGAAATGGATAACCAACAACGCCGTGGCCGTGGAGTTTCCGCCGCATTGAGGCAGTGTTTTTCTCCTGTCGAGGACAGCATGCTGAAGGAATGCCTGATCACCGTGCAGGGGCTGCGTTTTCCGAATGTTCAACGGCATCGTTCCGGATCAGTGTTTGATGCGGTAGAAGCGTTCGGGGCCCGTGGCTGAAATGACCGCGCGGAAGCCTTGCGCGGTTTCGGTAATCACCGCGGCGGTTTCGCCGGCCCAGTCGTTGAGCGCGAGGCTGGAGGCGCTTTCGATGCCGTAGCCCGCCGGTGACCCGTTGAACGGCGACGCAAAGTCGATTTGCAGATCTCCGTTGGCGAGCCGCACGATGCTGGTCACGCGAACGTCGAGGGTGAGCACGCGCACGTTGTCGAAGAGGACGAAGTTGCCCGTGGTGCCGCCGGATCCGACGGGATCAAACTGATCGTTCATGCCAAGCATGATGTTGCCGCTGCCGAACGGCGTGGTGTTGGTGAACGCGTAGATGACGTTGTTGTTCACCTTCAAGGTCACCACGTTGTTGTTCTGGCCGAGTTCGACTTCTGTCCACGTCCTGGCCGAGCTCGGGCCGACGCCCGGGGAGCCGGGGAAGGCGTAGGGCGGCGCGGTAATCACGGACGCAAGCGAAGCCGCAGTCCGGTTGGTGATGGCGGTCGGGGTGCTCGTGGGGGTTGGATAGGTGTATGCCGTCCAGTCACGATTGTTGCTTCCATCGCTTTCGATCGCAACGTAGATGCCGTCGCCGCCGCGGGTTGTTCCAGCGGGATCGGCGCTTTGCGTGACGCGGTTGGTGCGTTCGCCGGAGTGGTTGATGCCGGCAAGGGCGTGCTCGGTGGTGGAGACGGTGCCGAAGTTCAGGAACATGTCAAAGCGGAGGATGAAGTTCCCCGAGAAACTCCAGCCGGACGGATAGAAGTTGATGCCGGCGGAGCCGCCGGCGGTGGCGTCGGTCTTGTTGACCTGGGCGAAGAGTCCAATCGTCGAGAAGGGGGAATTCGGCGCGGGTGGAACGCCGATGGTGCTGTAATCGAAGGCCCAGATTACATCGGCGTCAAAGATGCCGTTGTTCGCGCCAAACTGGGTGATCCAGCCGGCGGAAGTGTCGGAATCGAGCGGGTCCGAGAACAGCGTTCCGAAGGAGGGTTGATCGTTGTCGCCGATGATGCCCGTGGCCGAGCCGGCGCCGATGGCGTAGGTGCCGTCGCTGTCCAGCGTGATGGTCAATGTTTCGTCTCCTTCCACCGCGGTGTCGTCCACGGGAGCCACGGTGAGAATCTGGCCTGACTGGCCGGCGGCGAGAATGATTACCCCGGGCAACGGCTTGCCGTTGGCGTCGCTGAAGTCCGCGCCGTTTACAGCCTGGCCCGCGTTGGGTTCGTAGAAGACGAACAGTTCGGAATTTGTCTCGCCCGCGCGCGTGATGCGAAAGGTGATGGTGTCCGTCGGGAAGCGTTCGTAGGCGCTGCCATCGATTGTCGAGATCGAGACGACCGGCGCTTCGTTGTCGGCGATGGCGACATTCGCGAGAACGGGCGACTTGAGGTCGTAGTTCGTGGTGGGAAGAACGGTGAGCGTGGCGGTTTCGACCGGTTCGGCTTCAGTGTCGTCGATGGGCGTGATGGTCACCTCCACGCTGGCGGAGCCCGCCGGGATCACCGCGGAGAGTTCGTTGGTGTCGTAGTCCGTGCCGTTGAGCGCGGTGCCGCCCAGCGAATAAAAGATCGTGAGATCGCTGCTGGTATCGCCTGTGCGCGTGAGGGTGAAGGTGGCCGCGTCCGAGCCTTCGGTGGCCAGATTATCGCTGGCAAAGACGCTCACGCTCGACGGGCGGATCAATTCAAACGTGCCGTCCGATCCGGTGATGGCGGTCGCCGTGCCGCCTGGCGAGAAGACGCGGAGGGATTGGGCGGAGGAACTGATGGCGTACAGATTGCCCGCGAGATCAAAGGCCACGTCGCGCCCCTGCGCGGTGGCTGTGCTGAATCCATTCAAGGCGAGCCGGTTGGTCAGGTCGGGAATGCCGTCATTCAACGGAACAATCGTGATCCCGTTGTTCTCGAGGTTGATGACGGCCGCAAAGTCGCCGCGCGGGGAAACCGCGCCGCCGCCGGTCGCGCGCAGCAAATCGTTTGCGGTGCTTGATTCGAGGAGGGTCCGGCTCGCGGCCAGGGAGTTCCAGAGCTCCATGCCGTCGGGCGCGATGACGTAAAGCCCGCCCCGGTCGCTGCCGGCGGAACGGTAATCGTTCACATAGAAATTGCCGTTTGGGCCGCGGCTGAGATCCATCGTCTGGTTCGTGAAATTGAGCCACGGCGTCACCGTGCCGATCCGCGTGGGCAACGCCTCGGCCCCGGGAAGCACGCCGCCAATGTCATGCCGCCAAAGGGTGTTCCGCATGTTCTGAGTCGAGGAGGCGCGATCGTTCTGCAGATCCTCGTCGATGACGTAGGCCGTGAGGTTCCCGGCCGCGAGCGAACCTTCCACCTCCGCGGCGGCGATGCTTCCGTGGATGCGCGATGTCGTCACGGGAAAGGGGCCGCCGGCGGGGCCGCCCAGGACGTTCGTTCCGCTTCCGGGGCTGACATCGGGATCCGCGACCCATAACGTGCCGGAGGTGTCGGACCAGTCGGCGATGTAGAGATTGCCATCCTGCCCGATGCTCACGCGGTACGGCGAAATCCCATCGCCCGGCTCGCCGCCCGTGATGAATGGAATGCCGGCGGTCCGCCCGGTATCGCCCTGGCCCACGGCGTCCGTCAGGTCGGCGTTCAGGATGAAGATGCCTTCCGTCAACGTGCGCGCCGGGCCATGCACGCTGGCGAGCGCCACGCCGTTGCTGCCGTGGGAGACGTAGACGCGCCCGAAACAGGGGCTGGCGGGATCGGTGTTCACCGCGAGGCCGCGGGGTTCGCGGAATCGCGTGGTGACACCGTCCGTGCTGATTTGCACCGTCGCCCCGAGATTGGGCGCCACGGGAGCCGCAAATCCCGTCGGGCTGGACTTGAACACGGACACTTGAAATGTGCCGCTGACGATCATCGTGACGGTGTGAAGGCCGGCGGGCAGGGGGCCGAGATCGTTCACCGTGGCGCCGCCGTCCGCAATGATCTTGACCGCATCCGCTCCCTCGTTGAGGCGGAAGGAGACGGACCCGATGTGGTTCGTCAGGGACGTGGCGTAAGGGACCGCGCGAGCATCCGCCGGAGTCATCAAAAGCGAGGCCGTCAGCAGCAGTGGTCCGATGCCGGAGCGATAACGGAAGAAGGCGGCGAAACGTCGAACGCCTCGCCCAGTTGAAACAAATACGTCATTCATATCAGGGCTTGCGGGACAGGATTCCGACTGAATCTCCGGTTATTACCAGTTCAGCGCGGCATGGGCGAGGCTTTTCTGGAAAATACGGGCGTCTCTCGAAACTCGGAGAAGTGAAACCGCCTCACGTTTCATCGGCGGAATTTTTTCCCGCCGCGCGGAAGGAGGAGTTCTCCCGCAGCCGTCACTGCCGCCGGCAAATTACCCCTTGAGGGCCGCCTTCGTCGCCGCCTCGAGCGCCTCGAGTTCCGGCTTCAACGACTGCTTGGTCTTCGTCGCCATCCGGTCGATGAACAGGATGCCGTTGAGGTGATCGGTCTCGTGCTGAATCGCCCGTGCCAGCAGCCCGCCCGCCTTGAATTGAACCGGCTTTCCCCTGGCATCCAGGGCCGAGACTTCGACCGATTCCGGCCGCGTCACGTCCTCATAAATCTCCGGGAAACTGAGGCAGCCTTCCGGGCCGGAGACGCTGTT
>JBDHQG010000177.1:0-7748 GCA_039806925.1 Limisphaerales bacterium | reverse complement strand
ACCGACACAAGTGACAATCGAAGACAGCGTGTATGAAATCACCACTGAAGATGCTCACGCCCTGGGGCTGGATCGGTTTCTTGGGAACGAATTCACGAATCTGCTGAAAGCCGCTTCAACGCAGAAGACCAACTTCCACGTAGCAGGAATTCTTACCGACCCGCAGCGACGTGTCGTCCTCCGGGCAATGGACCAGAGCGGCCTGACCAATCTTCTGAACGCTCCCAAGATGACCATGCTGAGCGGACGGCCAGGACAGTTCAAACAGGTGCGAGTCCGCTACATCGTGACCGATTTGGATTGGTCGAGCACCATCACCAGCTTGACCAATCCGCCCCAGGCACAGCCGATTGCGGAACCGTTCGAGCTCGGCCCCGTAATCGACGTGATTCCGTATGTTCAAGCGGACGGGAAAACCATCGAGCTGACAACGATCCCCACCGTCACCGAATTCGAAGGCTACGATTTGGACAATCGTGACCGCCGCGAAATCGTCACCATGCCGGATGGTCGCAAAGAAATCGTCATGGTCCCGGACCAGCCCCTCCCCATCTTTCGCAAACGCCAGATCGTTTCCAGCGCCACCGTGAAGGATGGTCACACCTTGGTCCTGGCGGGAGGTTCCGATCAGTTCCTGATCAACCTGTCCAAGAACACCGCTCTCTTCACAGGAAAGAAGCCACCCTCAAAATCCGGCCCCACCCACCTGCTCATCTTGGTCACACCGACCTTGATCGATCCTGCCGGAAACCGGTTCAACCCCGCGGAGTAACTGCCTCACGGTTGACGCATACCGGAGAACACACGGGCAATTGAACGCGCAGGTGTCTCATTAGTGAAAGAGGCAGCAGTGGTGAGCCAGCCGCTTCAGCGGCTTTCTGGCCACGGCCTGAAGCGGTTGAAACCGCTTCAGGACTCAGGTCTCACTTCACACCGGGCTGAAGCCCGGTGCTAATGAGATTGGCAAGCCTGAGCCGGTAGCAGCCGCCGCAATTCTGCTCCACCGCAACAACCGCATTGCGAATCACTGTCGCTTCCCGGCAAGCTCCGCGCGATGTCCGCGTTGGTTCAAGAACGTCTCAATCGCGCCGTCGCCCGGGTGAATCAGGAACTCCTCGCGGCGCTCGGCCCCGATGGCCATTGGGTCGGCGAACTCTCCAGCAGCGCGCTCTCCACCGCCACGGCCGTCACCGCGCTCAGCCTCGTTCAACGCGAGCAAGGCCACACGCATCACGCATCCCACATCACGGGCGGCCTCGACTGGCTCGCGCAACACCAGAACGCCGACGGCGGCTGGGGCGACACGACACTCAGCCTGAGCAACCTCAGCACCACCACGCTCTGCTGGGCCGCGTTTGGCGCGGCACCGGGAGCGGATGAGGCGTATTCCGCCACGGTGCGGCGGGCGGAGAAGTGGATCACTCATCGAGTTGCTGCGTCAGGTCTTCCTCACCTCCCCAGGAACCTCCATTCGCGGTTGGACAACCTTTTGTTGCATATGCAACAAAAGGTTGTCCATGTGGTTCAGGGGTTCAAAGCGCGAACTGGGGTTGGGCGAATTCTCACCCCGGCCCTCGCCCCATCCGCCGGGAACGGAGAGGAAGCAGCGCCGGCCGTCATCGACACTGACGCCCTCGCCCGCGCCATCATCGCGCGCTACGGCAAGGACCGCACTTTCTCCGTGCCCATCCTCACGATGTGCGCGCTCGCGGGTCGCCTCGGCTCCGGACGCGACGCGTGGCGGCACGTCATTCCCCTGCCCTTCGAGCTCGCCGCGTGTCCGCACTCGTGGTTCGCGGCGCTGCGTTTGCCCGTCGTCAGCTACGCGCTGCCCGCGCTCATCGCGATTGGTCAGGTGCGTCACATCCAAAGTCTGTCGCGCAATCCCATCGCGCGGCTCACGCGTCATCTCACTCGCGAAAAAACTTTGCGGAAGCTCATCACGCTCCAGCCCGAGAACGGCGGCTTTCTCGAAGCCACGCCGCTGACCAGCTTCGTGACGATGAGCCTCGCCGGCAGCGGGCAAGTCGATCATCCCGTCGCGAAACGCGGCGTGGAATTTCTCATCACGTCACAACGCGCCGACGGCAGCTGGCCCATCGACACCAATCTCGCCACCTGGGTGACGACGCTCGCGGTGAACGCGCTTGGTGAAAACTCCTCACGAATCACGGATCACGCCTCACGTCTCCGCTCCTGGCTCCTCAACCAGCAATACCGCACCCTCCATCCCTACACCCACGCCGCGCCCGGCGGCTGGGCTTGGACCGATCTCCCTGGCGGCGTTCCCGACGCCGACGACACCGCCGGCGCGTTGCTCGCCCTGCGTCAACTAGATCCCATCGACGAGGCCACGCGTGACGCCGCCCTCGCCGGCATCACCTGGCTGCTCGATTTGCAGAATGGCGACGGCGGCATCCCGACCTTCTGCCGCGGCTGGGGCGCGCTGCCGTTCGACCAAAGCAGCGCGGACATCACGGCGCACGCGATTCGTGCGTGGCTGGCGTGGAAGGATGATTTGCCGGGACTCAGCTCGCGCATTGGCAAAGCGATCTCGCGCGCCGAAAAGTTTCTGACCAAATGCGCCCGCGCCGATGGCTCTTGGGTTCCGCTGTGGTTTGGCAACCAATGGAATGGCGGCGACGAGAATCCACTCTACGGCACCGCGCGCGTCGTCTCCGCGCTCGCGCAGGTTTATCAGCCGGCCGCGCTCAATCAGGGCGTCATCTGGCTGCTGAAATCGCAGCAGGAAAGCGGAGCCTGGAGCGGCGGACCAGCCGGCGTTCCCTCCATCGAGGAAACCGCCCTCGCCGTCGAAGCATTGTGCGATTCGATGAGTGCCGTGACCGACACGTTTCTTCGCGACGCCACAAAGAAGGCGCTCGCTCGCGGCACCGAATGGCTCCTCGCCCGCGTCGAATCCGGCGAGTGGACCCAGCCCTCGCCCATCGGCTTCTACTTCGCGAAGCTTTGGTATTACGAAAAGCTCTACCCGATGATCTTCACCGTCGCGGGGTTAAATCGGGTCCAACAACTGCATGAGCCTCCCGGGCGCTCGTCGGAGTCAGCGGCAATTGAGAATGATTGGAACAGGCCAACCGCCTGAAACAAACCAGCCCAGGGCAACGCCCTGGGTGAACTGGCAGGTTCGGACGCCGAGCCCTGAAAGGGCGCAACATTTTGTGCCGCTTTCAGAGCGTAGGTTTCGGAGTTCGGGTGGCCATCGAGGTTCGAGGTATCCGATCTCGCGGACAATCCCATGTCGCTTCGTTCCCTTGGTTTCCTTCTTTGAATCCATTTCCGTGTTCCCGTTGATTTGACTCTTGTCACCTCGACTCCTGCCTCCATCGCGTCACATCGCCAAATCCGCAAAGCTTTCTGCAAACGCGTGTGATCAGAAATGGCGGTCAGAGGAGAGTAGATTGTATGGACTGCGGAGGCAGGACTCCGCTTTGGCTGCACCGTCCGTCCATCCAACGCGCCTGGCCTCATTCACCGCGCAGCCAAAGCGGAAACATGTTTCCGCAGTCCATGTCTCCATCTGTTTACCTGCCACTTCTAATCGCACCTTCTGCAAACTGCGTCATTGCCATCCTTCGCGCCGCTGCGCTTCAATACGCGTCGCTCGTCGCAGCCATCGCGGCGCGGGCGGAACAAACCTTTGATGACTTTATGGATCTGACACGCACGGCTTACGGCACCTGGAACGGCGGACGCTTCATGCACTTCGGCGAGGAACTCAGCGAGGAACGCTTCATCTCCGTGATGCGCCACGCCTACGACAGCGGCATCCGCACCTTCATGACCGCCGACGTTTACGGCAATGGCGCCGCCGACGAGCTGCTCGCCGGCCAGCTCGCCGGCATCCCCCGCGACACGTATTGCCTCGTCGGCGCGGTCGGACACGATTTCTACTCCGGCAAACGCGACGGCTCGAAAGGCTTCCCGCGCTTCACGAATCCGCAGCTTCGTCCGCCGAACCAGTTCGCGGACTACCTCCGCATGGCCGCGGAGAAATCCCTTGCGCGCTGCAAGACCGATCGGTTCGACTGTCTCCTGCTCCACAACCCCGACTCCATCGGCTACTCCAGCGACGCGGTGTGGAAGGCGATGGACAAGCTCAAGGACGCGAAGCTCACCGACCGCCTCGGCATCGCGCCCGGGCCGGCGAACGGCTTCTCGCTCGACATCATCCTCTGCATGGAACGCTTCGGGCCGCTGCTCGACTGGGCGATGATCATTCTCAATCCGCTCGAGCCGTGGCCCGGCAGCCTGTGCCTGCCCGCCGCGCAGAAGCACGACGTGAAAGTCATCACGCGCGTCGTCGATTACGGCGGGCTCTTTCACGACGACGTGAAGCCCGGCCACAAGTTCGGCTACGGCGATCACCGCACGTTCCGTCCCGCTGGCTGGGTGGAGGCGGGCAACGCCAAGATGGACCGCATGCGCAGCGTCGCCGAGAAGCACAACCTCACGATGATTCAGCTCGCGTCGATCTGGAACCTCTCCCAGCCCGCCGTCCACAGCGTCATCCCGACGATCATTCAAGAAGCCGATCCGAAGAGCAAACCGATCGAAGCCAAGGTGGACGAGCTTGCAAGCCTTCCGAATCTCAAGCTCACCGCGGACGAATGCGCCTACCTCGCCGAGGTCGGCAACAACAAGGGTTGCATGGCGCTCAAGGGCGCGAACCGCTCACACAGCGGCGAGCCCGAAGCCGATCACTGGGGCTTGAACCCGGACTTGGAAGCCGTCGGCAAACGCTGGGGCATCGACCCGGACAAGGATCTCGTCTGCACGCACACCACCGCGGCATAACGATTCACAGCAGCCGCAGACGGCCTTTGTCTGCGGACGCTCCGAACTGGAACAATGCAGCCGGTGGCAGATCAGGCATCCTGCCTGACCCGCACTGCAAATCGGTGGGTAATGGGCAATGATGATGGCTCGCTGAGCCAGGCGATCTGGTGTTCGCGTCGGGGAACTTCAGGACAGGTGGAAGCCTGTCCTACGGGCGCGGCAGGCCGCAGTTCGCGATTTCCTGCGGCATCGTTGGCTTCGTGGACATCCCTCACCCCGCCGACACGTTCTCGTCCAGCACGAGCACGCCGTGCGGCGGCAGGTCGTAGTTGCCGGTGAAGGTCTTGCCCGACAGGAAATCGTGCATCGGCTTGTAGAACGGGATGCGCACCGGCGAGTTCTGGTGGTTGATGAGGAAAAAGATCTTCGAGTTCCCCTTCTGCCGCATGCTCACCTCGACGGTGTCCGGCACCTTGAGCAGCGGGTTGATGCCGCAGAGCTGGCGAATCCAGACCGCGAGATCGTGGTAGAACGGCTGGTTGCTCATCGTGCCGATGTAGATCGCCCGCCCGTTGCCGAACTGGTTCGTGGTGATCGCCGGGCGTCCCGCGTAGAAGTCCTTCGCGTAGGTGCCAATCACCTGGCAGCCCTTCGGCTCGATGATGTCGCACCAGAATTTCGCCGGGTGCATGTGCGTGGCGCTGAACGCGCCCTTGAGCACGAGATGATTCTCCTCGCCCGGCGGCAGTGGATCGAACTCCAGCACTTCCAGCCCGAACAGATCCGTCATGTCGTGCGGGAAACCGTTGTCCGGCGCGATGTGATGCTCGTCAACCAGCCCCGTGTTGAACGTGGCGATCAACGTGCCGCCGTTCTGCACGTAAAGCTTGAGCAGGTCCGCCTCGCCCGCGGAGAGCAGCTGCAGCGACGGCGCGATGACGACCTTGTATTTGGAGAGATCCTCCGCCGGGCGCGCGAAGTCGACGGGAATGTTGCGGTCATGCAGCGCGTTGTAAAAAAGCTGGATGTGCTCGCGCTGGCGGAAGTGCTTGTTCGGCTGCTTCACGCGCTCGAGATTCCACTCGTTGTCGTGGCTGAACAGGATGCATGCCTCGGCCACGACCTTCGTGTCCTTGAGCACCGGCGCGAGCCGTTTGATCTCCTGGCCGATTTCCTTGATCTCCTGGAAAGTCCGGTTCTGGCCGCGTCCGTCATGCGTCAGCACGCCGCCGTAGAATTTCTCCGACCCGATCCGCGGCTGGCGCCAGAGGAAGTAGAGCACTCCCGCGGCACCGCGCGAAATCAGCTGGTAGGTGAACATCCGCACCACGCCGGGACGAACCAGCGCGTTCACCTCCTGCCAGTCCACCGCGCCGGCCTTCTGTTCAATTACCCAGAAACCCGTGTCGCCATCCGGGGTCTTGACGCCCGTCTTCTTCAGCGAGCGCAGCATGTCAATCTCACACGCCAGCTCGGCGGACTTGGACTTGATGGTCGCGTTGCTGTCGATGGAGACGAAGTCCAGCACCTCCGCCATGTCGAAGTGATCGAAGTGCCGCGTGAGCGCGCGGAGGTTCTGCGTCACGGGAATTGCCGGCGTGATCTCGCGCAGCAAATCCGCCTGCATCCGCGCGTAGGCCACGATGGTGTCGCTGCAAAAGCGCATCCAGTCCAGCACCAGCGCGGGGTTGTGCACCGTCGGCGCGCGCATCGGCATGGGCACGTCCTCGAAGCGCGTCACCGTCTGCGCCCAGAAGCGCGTGCCCATCATCTCATTCAGCCGCTCGATGGTTTCGTACTTGGCCTTGAGCCACGCGTGCCAGTCGCGCCGCGTCTCGTCGTTGAACGACGCCCCGGTGTTGTGGCCGCCGAGGCCGTTGTCGATCTGCCACGCGACAAGCTGCGGGTGCTTCCCGAGCGCTTCGGCCAGCACGCGCACGATGCGCTTGGAGTATTCCCAATAGACATCGCTGTTCATGCAGCAGGCGCGGCGCGTGCCTTCATGCAGCGTCTGCCCGCGCTCGTCCTTCGGCAAAATCTCCGGGTGCTTCCTCGCCAGCCACACCGGCGGCGCGGCCGTGGGCGTGCCGAGCACGACCTTGATGCCGGCCTTCGCGAAGAGATCCATCGCGCGGCGCATCCAGTCGAAATTGTATTTCCCTTCCTCCGGCTCGTACAAGCCCCACGCAAACTCGCCCATGCGGACGACGTTCACGCCGGCCTCGACCATCAGCTCGACATCGCGCTGCCAGCGCGCTTCGGGATTTTCAGGAGTGCCGGCATAGGGATAGACCCAATGCTCGGGATGGTAATCGACGCCGAAATACATGGTGAGGCTTGGTTGTTTGCTGTGGCTAATCTAGGCGAGGTCAAGGGGCAGGCAACTGAAATGATGGGGAACGTGATGAGTCCTCCGTGAGGCGTGGGGATGAACCGGGCGCAACGACAGCCGCGAATCACGGATGGCAGGCTGGAAGCGCGTCCCACCTGACGTGTCCGCTTGAGTTCGCGACTTCCAGCGGCGTCGTTCCGGTCGGAAGCCTGTCCACGGAACGTTCAGCGCCATTCCTGGGCGGCTTTGGCGGCGAGACGTTCGAGCCAGAGCCCGGGTTCGCGCATCGCGGATTCCTTGTCGGTGAAGTGCGGCGTCAATGCCCATGTGCCGGCAAACTTGGCTTTCGCCTGCTCCGGGTCCGGGACGAACCCGGCGAGGCCGAGGCAGGGGACGCCGTGCCTCTGGCAGATGTTCGCGATTTCGCCGACGCCTTTTCCCATCAGTGTCTGCGCGTCGAGCGCTCCTTCGCCGGTGAGGACGAGCTGCGATTGCCGGATGCGCCCGGAGAGGCGCGCGTGACGCTCAAAGATGTCGATGCCGGGCTCCATCGTCGCCCCGAGAAAACTCATCAATCCGTAGCCAAGCCCGCCAGCCGCGCCGGCCCCGGGAGTTT